>JBLMYN010000363.1:0-11307 GCA_050258305.1 Actinomycetota bacterium | reverse complement strand
AGGAACTGCGGCAGGTCATCGAGGAGATGAAGTAATGGCGACGGCAACATTTCGTATCTGGCGCGGCGAGAAGGGCCAGGGCAAGTTCCACGACTATACAACGGAAGTTTCAGCCGGCATGGTGGTCCTGGATGCCGTCCACCAGATCCAGGCGGAGCAGGCGGGCGATCTTGCGGTGCGCTGGAACTGCAAGGCGGGGAAGTGCGGGTCGTGCTCGGCGGAAATCAACGGAATGCCGAAATTGATGTGCATGACGCGGCTCAACACGCTCCCGCTCGATAAGCCGGTCACGGTGGAGCCCATGAAGGCCTTTCCGCACATGAAGGACCTGGTGACTGACGTTTCCTGGAACTTCGAGGTGAAGAAGCGCATTCCCAGATTCAAGCCGCGCCGCCCTGATGCTGAAGACGGCACCTGGCGCATCGCCCCGAAAGATGTCGACAGGGTGCAGGAGTTCCGCAAGTGCATTGAGTGCTTTCTTTGCCAGGATGTCTGCCATGTGCTTCGCGAGCACCATATGCACGGGCAATTCATCGGCCCGCGGTTCCTGGTCTATGCGGCCGCCCTGGAAATGCACCCCCTGGATGAGGGCGACCGCATGGAAGAGCTGAAGAAGGAATTCGGCATCGGCCTGTGCAATATCACCAAGTGCTGCACCAAAGTGTGCCCGGAGAGCATCACCATTACTGACAACGCAATTATCCCGCTCAAGGAACGCGTGGTGGACCGCTTCTTTGATCCGGTTTCGAAATTGTTCCGGATCTTCAGCAATTCGAAGACGTAGGAGATGTTATGCAGTTCCAATTGAAATCCATTTCCGTGGAGAGCATTCCCGAAGCGCTCTCGTACGTTGAACGTTACCGGCTGTTGAATGAACCCCGTCTTGCGGAAAGCATTTGCCTGGATGTCCTGGCCATTGTGCCCGACCACCAGCAGGCGCTGATTTCGCTGCTGCTCGCGCGCACAGACCAGTTCCACGCCAATGCCTCGCCCAAGGCTGCCCAGGAAATTGTTGCTCAATTGAGGGGCGACTACGAGCAGGCGTACTATGCGGGCATCATCTGGGAGCGCATGGGCAATGCGCACATTCGCGAGGGCATTGCAGGAAGCGGCTCTTCTGCATATCACATGCTGCGTGAAGCCATGAGCTGCTACGAGAAGGCCATAAAACTTGCCCGGCCGGGAAACGACAAAGCCATTCTGCGCTGGAACACCTGCGCGCGCACCATCATGCAGAACCCGGAACTCCGGCCTTCCCCGGAAAAAGAGCCGGCGCTGGCCTGGAGCGGCGAAGGCAGTTCCAGGATTCCCGACGTTTAATCGTCTGACACCCGGGTGAAAGAACAAACCCACCACGGAGGCACGGAGACACGGAGACACGGAGGAAAGCAAAACAACCTGCGCCGCAGATCGACAATTGACCCAGATGAATGCCAGATCAAGTCGTCCTTCGTGTCCTTTGCGGTTTCCAGCCGGATGCTAAACTGAAAAAAACGGAAGCGCATGGGGTCCGGTGACCCTTCCGGTCTTCAAAACCGGCGAGAGTTAGCTTCGCTGGCTCTGGTGAGTTCGACTCTCACACGCTTCCGCCAATCTTCAGGCAAACGGACCACGAGATCTTCGCTGAAGGATTAATCAGACAATCTGCTACGAACCAAACCGCGATATTTGGGAATAAGAACTGGTGCCGAAGAAGGGACTCGAACCCCCACACCCTTGCGGGTACATGGACCTGAACCATGCGCGTCTGCCAATTCCGCCACTTCGGCAATGAGTTGCGCCAGAGGTTGACCCGGCGCCACGACGGGAACTACTCCTTTATTGTAGCGGGAATGGCCGGAGTGTCAAACCGGACCCGGCCCGCTCTCCCCTTGCGTGATCGTCGCGACTGGGAATTGCGCTTGGGCTGATTCTTAACTGGATCGCCGGGACGCAATTCCCCGACAATAGGCATGGATGAACGCAATCATGATGAAAGCAGTTTTTGGGCTGGCGCTTGTATTGCAATTAACCGTTGCGCTGCATGCGGAGGAATTTTTACTGACGAATGGCGACCGTGTCACGGGCAGGATCATCGCCGCCGATGCGGACGGCCTGCGGGTGAAATCGGACCTGCTGGGTGAGATCCACTTCAAATGGAAGGCCGTGAAAAGCATTTCCGGCGACCAGAAGCTTTACATGAGCCTGAAAGATGGACGGCTTGTCTCCGGGGCGCTCTCGGTTTCGGGATCACAGGTTCGCATGGAGACCGCGCCAGGGCAATCAATTGCCAGCCAGGTGAATCAGGTGGAGGCGATCCGCTCCGCCGGCAGGCAGAAGGAGTTTGAGCGGCTGTCCCATCCCCGGTTGTATGAGCTGTGGGCCGGATCACTGGATGCCGGGCTGAGCCTGGCGGAAGGAAATACAGACGTTCTTACCTTTACGGTGGATGGCAAGAGTGCACGCACCACACGCAACGACCGGATCAGCTTCTATTACACCTCGCTGTTCAACCGCGACAAGACGGTGGCGACGGCACCCACCACGGCCAACACGGTCCGCAGCGGAGCAAGGTACGACAGAAATCTGGGGGCCCGGCTCTATGGTTTCGGCTTTACCGATTTTGATTCCGACAAGCTTCAGGACCTGGACCTGCGCAACGTGCTGGGCGGAGGATTCGGCTGGCGCGTGATCAAATCCAGCAGGACCATGCTGGATGTGTTTTCCGGAGGCTCGTTCAACCAGGAGTACTTCTCCACGGCGCCGGACCGTAAGACCGGGGAAATTCTTTTTGGTGAAGAACTGAACCAGAAGCTTTCCGGGAAATCGGTGCTGTCAGAACGGGTTGCCGCCTTCCCCAACCTCAGCGAGTTGGGAGAGTACCGCGCCAGCCTGGATGCATCCGCCACGACCAAACTGAATCACTGGCTGAACTGGCAGATCAGCGTGAGCGACCGTTTTCTCAGCAATCCGGTGCCGGGCACCAAAACCAATGATTTGCTGCTCACCACCGGGCTGGGAATCAGCTTTGGGCAGGAAAACGGATTCAAGCCTGGCTTCCGCTTTGTCGATCTGCTGACACCGGGAAAAGACTGATGGGAGAGCGCGCGGGTTCAGGTTTTTGCCTGCGTTTTCCGCAACTCTCATCGTGCTATGCTGCAGACTAAGGTCATGCGTACTTTTCTTTTCATCCTCTTCCTGCTGTTCGTTCTGCCTTTGATCATCCTGTGGAGCATGTCATCAACCCCGGTGATTACGGTGCCGGATTCGGTCACCGCGCTGGGCCAGGCCACGCCGCTTTCCGTCCAGGTGGCGGACCCGCACGGAGTGCGCGAGGTTTCTGTCTATGTGGAACAGAATGGCGCGGAGTACAAGGCCGGGGAAGTGAAGCGTCCGGCGCGGCGCTTCCGCTGGGAGCGCAACGCCGCCGACAGCAAATGGAACTTCGTCGTCGGCGCGAAAAACACGCCGCAGTTGAAGGACGGCAAGGCCACGCTGATTGTGGAAGCCGAGTCCAACGACTTCCGCGCCAGGACCGCGCGGCTGGAGCGGGAAGTCACGGTGGTGACTCGCCCGCCGATGCTCAGCGTGGACTCTGACCGGCATTACCTGTACCTGGGCATGGCCGACCTGGTCACGTTCAACGTCTCCGGGTACACCACAGATTCCGGCGTGCGCGTAGGCAGTGACAGGTTCCGCGCCTGGCCCATGCCGGACGGCAAGCCGGGCTATTTCTCGCTCTTCGCCTTCCCGTGGAATATGCAGTTCTCGACCGCTCCGGTGGTTTACGCGGCCAATCCGGGAAGCGAGGTCACGGGCGCCATGGTCTATGAGTTTCCCAGGAACGAGCAGCCGAAGTACCGCGTGCGCGACCTGCAGTTGAGCGACGCCTTTGTGCAGAAGGTGGTGAACGAACTGGACCCGAACGGCTCAGGCGACATGGCGGAGCGCTTCGTAAAAATCAACAGAGACATGCGCGTGACCAACAATAAGACACTGGCCGATCTGAGCCTGCAGACAGAGCCGAAATTCCTGTGGTCGCAGCCGTTCCTGCAGCAGCCCAACACAAAAGTTGAAGCCAATTTCGCCGATACCCGCAACTACATTTATCACGGCAGAAAGATTGACCAGGAAACGCATCTCGGGTACGACCTTTCCAGCACGCAGCACGTGGGCGTTGTCGCGTCGAACGATGGGCGCGTGGTGTACGCAGCGCCGCTTGGCATCTACGGCAACTGCGTCGTCCTGGACCACGGGTATGGGCTGCAGTCGGTTTACGGCCACATGAGCGAGATTGACGTGCACGTGGGTGACATGGTGAAGCGCGGGCAGGTCATGGGCAAGAGCGGCGAGACCGGCATGGCCGGCGGCGATCACGTCCATTTCAGCATGCTCCTCGACGGCGTACAGATTGACCCCAAGGAATGGTGGGACGCGCACTGGATCAAAGACCACATCGCCAATCGCGTAGACCTGCCCGGCTTTGGCAAATAGATGGTTGGTGAGAGGCCCGCTGTTCGAGCCTGTCAGTGGAAAAAATGTGAGAATTCCTTGCTGATGTGACTCCGCTCACAGACCCGCGGAGCGCCGCCCCTTCAAAATAATGCGCGCAGGGGGAGTTAATGCAAAGGCTCAGCGCGCAGTGGCTCATCATGCTGTTGATTATCGCCACCGCTGTCTTTATAAGTTGCCGTTAAGTTCTGCGAGTGCGCTTCGCAACTTGGAAGCTTGGAAATCCAGGGCAATTTCCTATTTCCCGCCTGGGATGGACGCACAATAACACTTTGTCAGGCGCTTGTTGTGCCGTCCGGAGACGCATCGGTCGCGCCTGGGGATCTCGGCTGCCGGCCCGCCCCGCACTACGATTCTCCTCAGCATCCGCTGCCTGACCGGTGGGCCAAAAAACATGGGTCCTGGATTCAAGTATTTCATCGCCCATTTATGACCCGCTTTCGCCGGGAAGTAAAGTCAATTAGAAGAATTAATGCCCATACGCTTTCGCGCCGCCCAGGAAATGGATATTCCTTTTATTCGGGGTGAAAACCGGCAGCTCGCATTCATCTGCTGCTCTGCTTTGCTTCGCGCAGTGAGGCTACCCGCCCTTCCGGGCCTTCATCTGAATATGGGAAACTGGCGCTGGCTGAGATGACGGCGCCGCTCGCGAGGTGGAGTATGTTGCGCCATAAACTGGCAGTGTCTTCAGCACTTCTGATCATGTGTACCTGGGCCACTCTGTTTGCCCAGAGCACAACCACGGTCCCGTCCGGAACCGATATCAAAGTCCGGACCGACGGACAAATTACGGCTAACGCCAATAACTTCGGCAAGACCTACACCGGCGAAGTCACGGAAGACGTCGTCAACAACGGCGTCACAGTGATCCCCAAGGGCTCGCCCGCTGTGCTGAGTACCGTGAAGAACGGAAGCAAGGTCGCTGTGGACCTTACATCCGTGACGGTGGGCAGCACGAAGTACACGATTGAAGCAAGTTCTTATGAGCCCGGCAAAGTCGGCGCAAATAAAACCACCGCGAAATATGCCGGTGGCGGCGCGCTGGCGGGCGCGGTGATAGGCGCACTTGCAGGCGGCGGGAAGGGCGCTGCCATTGGGGCCCTTGCCGGCGGAGCGGCCGGCGCCGGAACGCAAGTCTTAACTGCAGGCAAAAGCCTGGATATCCCCGCAGAAACTGTGCTGACATTCAAGACGGCCCAGCAACTAAGCTTGCGGCCTGCTTCCGCAACTGGCGGAACGACGCAGCAGCACAAATAAACAGCCGGTCGCCGGCAAACCTGGGTAGCCAGAACGCCCCGCGGTTAGTTAGCGGGGCATTCTATTTTGGGGATCGCCCTGGTTTCATCTACACTTTCAGCAAGCATGCTCCATCCTCTCGACAATCCCACCTGGACCGCTCTCACCACACTTCAAGAGCAATTCGCAATGGTGGAAGGACCAGCGCGTCGTTTTCCGCCCGATGTCGCTCCGCATGGCGCATTCGCCGAGCCCACGGGGGAAGCCTGGGAAGCGTTGTCACGCATGGCGCGGCAGCCGGTGACCCTTTTCTCTCTGGAGCGGCTGATCGTTCCGCCGGCGTGGACCGTGACGCGGTCCGTTGAGCTCTATGAGATGCTGCAGGACGATGGCGACTGGCTGCGCGAAAGCGGCCGCAACCAACTAGCGGGTGACAGAATTGAAGACCTCACCCCGGCCGATCTGCCGGAAATGTCGTCGCTCTACGAGGCCACGCGGCCAGCGCGCACACTGACTCCCCAGCTCTATACGCTCGGCGGCTTTATCGGGATCAAGCACGGAACCCAGCTCATCGCCATGGCGTGCCTGCGGTTGCACTGTCCCGGGTACCGGGAAATCAGCACAGTGGCAACGCGTCCTGGCCAGACGGGCCGCGGCTACGGCACGGCGCTGGTGGCTGCGCTGGCACAACGCATTCTGGATCGTGGCGAAACTCCGTTCCTGACTGTTCGCACCGACAACACTCGCGCAATTGAGATCTACCGCCGGCTCGGATTTCGCGAGCGCACCCAGCTTTACTCCACCACTCTGCGTTTTGAGGCGACGTAGCGGAAGCCGCTGGACCAGGATTTGTCCGGCTCACCTCAACGCAGCTAGAATTCTGAGCGGCTGATCGCTTTCGTCGATCAGGAGAAAGAGGCGTTGCAATGCCCCTAAAAACAACGGTGCTGTTGATATCGACCTGCCTGGTGCTGGCGCCCCTTGCACGGGGAACCGCCAAAGCGGAAGACGATCCGGTACAAAAACTGGGCGCTTTTCTGGGCAAATGGCAAACGGATGGAACATTTGCCAACGGCAGCAAGGTTCATTCTGAGCTGGAGTGCCGCTGGTCGCCGCAGGGCCGCTACCTGATTTGCGAACAACAGGTAAGCATGGGCAACAACGTATCTGACCAGCTCACCGTGTATGGCTATGACGCAAAGTCCGGCAAGTACAGTTATTCCAGCTTTCAGGGAAATGGAGCGGCCCCATCGACAGGGTTGCTTGAGATCAAAGGAAACGTCTGGGTCTACAACTCCAGTTTTGAGAACAAGGGCAAGCGGACCGACATCCTGACCACGAACGAGTTTACGGATTCAAAAACCGAGCAGTTCAAGGTCGCCATCTCTGACGATGGCGGAGTCACGTGGAAGACTGGTTTGCAGGGATCAGCCCACAAGGTGGCGAACTGAAGCATCCTCCCCGAGGCGGCCCATGCGAGGTCCATCCCGTATTGCGCGCAGCACAGATCGTGGCGACTCCATGTTCGCCCGCATCCGGGAAACGATTCTGAAAATACCGCGCGGCAAAGTTGCAACCTACGGCGGAGTGGCGCGGGCCGCGGGTTTTCCCGGCGCGGCGCGGCAGGTTGTGTGGGCGCTGCGGCAGTCGCACGGGCTCCCCTGGCATCGCGTGCTGGCGGCCGGAGGAAGAGTTGCCCTGCCCGGAGAAGCCGGCTTCGAGCAGCGCCTCCGCCTTGAAGCTGAAGGCGTGCAGTTTGCCGGCACAAAAGTGAAGATGGCGGAACACGAATTCGCTTTTCGGGCCAGCGCCCGCAAGGGCAAACAGGAGTCAGGCCCCCGCTCGAAAGCGCGCAAAGGAAAGCGCTAATAGACAGGCCGCCCGCAGGCGGCCTTGCACTTCAGGATGAACGGCGTAAGTATCTTACCTCACGCCGCGGCCGGCGCAAGTGACCTTTGCGCAGCCTGATGGATGAACTTTTTCATCACATTGGCCCACATGACTTTCTTGCGGGCGGCACTCTCCTTCACGGTTCGTCCCTGGGCAAACATGCCCAAAAGTGCCTTCATCTTCAACACCCGCAGGATCGCCGCCTCTGACTGGCTGATTCCATAGGCATCCAGAAAGCTTTCCTGGATCTGGCTGGTGATGGCGCGGTTGCAGAAGGGATACTTTTCCAGCGCTTCCACCGATGCGAGAAACAGCGCCAGGTCCTCAAACGAGTTGCCGCGGCGCTTCATGCGGGCAAAGTCGCAGAATCCCACGCCGTTTTCGGTGACCACCACGTTCAAAGGCGTGAAGTCCGCCAGAACGGCGGAACTCGGCAATGACTTCTTCGCACGAGCAAGCACATTTTTGGTGCCGTTCAGGATGACGCGAACGGAACGTTCATCCAGCCCTTCCTCAACGCAGCTTTGGCACAGCTTTTCCAAACCAGTGAGCAGGGCCGCGCCGTCAAATGGCTCCGGCATATCTGCTGTTGCCTTGTGAAATGATCTCAGCCATTCGCCGGCACGCCGGGCCACCAGGGCGATGCTGCCGTTGTCCGCGAACCCGGGCAGCAGCGCTGCTTTCATGATGACCGACTGCAGGGGCAAACCGGGAATCTTTTCCGTCACCACGGCGCTGAAATCGCTGAAATCGCCGAGCAGGCGGGGTACTCCGCTCAGCTTCTTTTTTTGACTTGCCTGCTGCACAAACTGAAGATTGCCATTTTCCTGGCGGGCCACGGCTTTTGCATTTCCGCCGCATTTGTTCGAGCGGTAGACCTTGATGGCAATCCGTTCACTGCCCTGGACAAAGTCGATGCTGGCGTCGTAAATGAAGTGATCGTTCTTGGGGGTATGTCCGACAACACGGACGTTACGTAAATCGCCGCGCTCCGGATAGACCTGAGGGGCGCTTTCACGCAAACGGATAATGACCTGATCCAAAACAGTCTCTGGCATTCCTGCTCCTGCTTTTCCCGATGTTAGTCTTGCGCTTCGTCAAGAAAACGCGAATGAGAGTGGCGGCGGAAGGCAAGGGTTCCCGCCTTAGTCGATGCTGCAGTTTGGCTGCCACATTCCTGGCGTGATGCTGAGGTAAGTGCAAGTGAAGCAAGGGTTTACGAAGGCAAGATGAGCGGAAGAAATTACCCTGTGAACGGCCATTCTCACAATCGGAACAGGACGTATAGGAATGTTGAACCCTATTCCCATTTAGTAAAACAGATATTTGCGCCACTTCAAATCGGATCTGCCGATCATGCGCATGATATGCCTGCTGGTATGCAGCGTAAATGGACGCGGCTCTTTCTGCAGCTTCATGTCGGTCTCTGAAAGCAGGTGATTGCCCTTGCGGCGGTTGCAGGGATGGCAGCATGCCACCAGGTTTTCCCAGGTGGAAGATCCGCCGCGCGAGCGCGGAACCACATGGTCAAGCGTCAATTCGCCGGAGCTGAGCACCACGCCACAGTACTGGCAGGTGTTGCGGTCCCGCAGCAGGATGTTCTTGCGGGAGAGCGCCCGGGTCTGGTGGGGAATGCGGCGGTATTCAAGCAGACGGATCACGGAAGGCACACGCATGGCGAGACGCGCCGCGTGGAGAAAATGACCGTTCTCTTCTTCCGGCATCGCCAGCCCCTTGAGCACCAGAACAATGGCCCGCCGGGCGGCGCAGATGTTGATGGGCTCGTAAGAAGCGTTAAGCACCAGCACCGGCGTCTGCATGAGCAGATTCTTGCGCGGCGCAGGCGGCAGCTCCTGCGGCAACTCGGAGTGATGGCGCTTGTTTCGTCCCCTGTCCCGTTCCTGCATGGCCCTGATGTACCTCTCTATTGAGCGGCGGCGGAAAATGCCTGGCCGCCCTGTACTTCTTTTGTGGCCCGGGCAACCGTGGCCACAAAAACTTCTTTTGCTCCTGCGCGCAACAGCACGCGCGCGCACTCGCCGGCTGTGGTGCCGGTGGTCATCACGTCATCCACCAGCAGAATGCTTCGGCCCTGAATCTTATCCGGATGGAGCACGGCAAAGGCCCCGCGAACGTTGGCGCGCCGCTGATGCCGCGTCAACCCGGTCTGGGAGGCAGTTTCCCGTTGCCGAACCAGAGAAGCGGTATCTGATTGGATGCTGGAGAGTGCTGTTCCGGACCTTCGGAAGCTCCGGATGAGCGACCTTGAAATTTCCTCTGCCTGGTTAAAACCGCGCGCCCGGCGCTTCCCGGTCCAGAGCGGTACTGGAACCGCGACGAAATTATGGGGCAGTTCCGCTTGGGCGAGCGCCTGGCTCAGCAAATCTCCCAGCAGCGCCGCCGCAGGCCGTACCTGGTGGTACTTGAGCAGGTGGACCAGTTCGCGCAACGCCCCTGCATATGCGCCATAGCATATCGCCCGGCGAAACGCCGGCGCGGCCCGGCGGCATATCCCGCACAAGGGGTCACTGCCTGTCTGCGCAGAAGCTGAAATCAGCTTTTCTCCGCAAAGGCTGCACAAGACTCCATCCAGCGGAGTGATTTGCTCCAGACATTGCAGGCATACCGGAAGGGTAGAGATATTTGTAAGAGGAAGATGGCAAATGCGGCAGTCGGCGGGAAACAGGACGCAGAACAAGCTCTCAGCCGCGGACCTGACGGTCCGTTGAGCCCGGCTTAGGTCACTACTACTGAAGACGACCCTCCTTGCAAACTCCGACCAGGAAGTACGATGGCCCAAGTATAGCCGGGTTAAGACAATGAAGCAATGAAGCGATTCACTTACGAGAGCGGCACAACCGGAACCAGGGAGACCTTCAGGTTCATGTTGACTCCACTCATGCGGGCATATTTGGATAAGTCCTCACAATTGCGGCCGGTTATACACTATCGGCGTGCGTGGGAGCATGCTCATGGCGGTTGATGGAATCTGGAGAGATTTGCGCCATGCGTTTGGACAACTGAGGCGATCACCGGTCTTCACCACGGCGGCCGTAATCACGCTCGCGCTGGGCATCGGAGCGACCACGGCGGTTTTCACGCTGGTACAGCAGGTGATGCTGCGCTCTCTGCCGGTAGTGCGGCCTGAGCAGCTCTGGCTGATCGGCGATTCTGACAGCTGCTGCTTCTCGAACGGCTACACCCAGGGAAACGATGATTTGAGGCAAAACAGCTGGAATTTTTTCTCTTGGGAGGCGTACAAGCACTTCCGCGCCAACACGCCCGCATTCGAAAACCTGGCGGCGTTCCAGGTAGGTGAAGCCAACGCTTACCTTGCCGTACGGCGCGCCGGTTCCTCAACTCCCGTCGAGACGCGAAATGGCGAGTACGTCTCCGGCAATTTCTTTGCGACGTTCGGCATTTCGGCCTGCCGTGGGCGGCTCTTCACAGATTCCGATGACCGAGAAGGCGCCCCGCCGGTCGCGGTCATGAGTTTCCGCATCTGGCAGGGAAAGTACGGATCAGATCCGTCGGTGGTGGGAGCGGGCTACCAGATCAATGGCCACGCATTCACGGTTGTTGGAGTCGCTCCGCCGGGATTTTTCGGAGCCAAGATTGACAGCGGGAGCATGCCCGACTTCTGGCTGCCGCTGGCGACCGAGCCGCTGATTGCCGGAGCAACTTCTCGCC
>JBLMYN010000362.1:0-7988 GCA_050258305.1 Actinomycetota bacterium | reverse complement strand
GCGCAATTGCAAGCGAAAGCGCCATGGCATGGAAATTGGCATTTGAAAGACGAGCAGTCCGCCCGGCGCCAGCACTCTCAACATTCCGGCGATGATCCGGAAGACGCCCGCCTGGTCAGGCTGGTGCTGCAATACCATATTTGAGTAAATCAAATCGGCCCAATCCGCGGGAAAAGATCCCAGATCGGCGCCCTGCCGGAATTCGCAACGTGGAGTGAGCCGCCGCGCGGCTTCGACCATGGAGTTGGAAATGTCCACTCCATGGCACTCGGCAAAGTGTTCGCCCAACGCGCGCGTTAACCGGCCCACCCCACAGCCAAAATCGACGGCACGGCGCCTCGCCTGCGGCAGCCCAAGCTGACTTGCTTTCTCCATCAACTGTGAGACATCTTCCGCGCCGGAGCGAAAGAATTCAGCCAGGTTCCACCGGCCAAAACGTTTTGCCGGATCTGAGAGTATGGCCCATAACGGGTCCAGCAATGCCAGTTCTTCCCAATCGCGGCTATGAAGATGAGCGCTTCGCATTCTTGTCAGTTCGACTATAGCATTGGATGCTGCCCGCCCAAGTGGCTGATGGTCATGCCCTTTGCGCGACAAAAATCATCTGTCCCGCAAACAATTCCGGGAGCATCATCCTGATCGGGCGGGTCAGCGGTCCTCCACCGACAATCGGTGTGGACCATGTGATCCGGTATCCGGCACCCTCAATGAGCTCCCGCGCGCTTTTGAAAGTGAAGAAACGCAGGTGCGTGACATCCATGATGCCGCCCGGTTCGTAGTCAAAACGCCCCAGCAGCAGTTTTGCCCTGACGCGGATATGGGCGATGTTGGGCAGAGAAATGATCACCCGCCCGTCAGGCGTCAGCAGCCCGGCAATTTCTTTGAGTGTGCGTCCCGGGTGCGGCAGGTGCTCCAGGACATCGCCGCATATAACGGTGTCAAATTCACGGCCTGCCTGTTCACTCCAGCCGCTCTGGCTGAGGTCATGCACAATCACCTTGTCGCACCACTGCCGCGCGTATTCCGCAGCTTCCGGTGAAATCTCCACGCCGGTTACTTTGCAGCCTCGCTCCTTGAGGTGGCGGCTGATAAACCCGGTTGCGCACCCAAGTTCCAGAATTTGCCGGCCCTGCGCGGCAAGGTCCACGAGAACACGGTTGCGTCCGAATTTGTCGTCCAGCAGGGAGTCGTGCGGCATGCCATACCGCAGGGCGCTCAGGTCATCGGGTATCAACGCGCTTTTCATCTTCATACGGAACCCTGTGTGCTACGGGTTTGACGGCCCGGATCGCGCTTTTCTTCATGGCGCATGAGTTCCAACCAGTCAATCCCCGGAGAGAGGGCTTTCGCGTCCATGTGTGTGGCGATTCCGGGCACGGGCACCCACAATTTGCGCCGTTCTCCGAACAAAATTTGCATCCATCCGAACCACCAGGCTCTGATCGTGATCTTCGCAAACAAGGGGTCGCGCACTACCCAGCGGCAGAAATCAACCGGCCGCACCAGGCCCTCCTTGGTCAGGCTCAGCCACATGCTGCAATCAAAGTTCCTCCGGGCATAGGTACGGAAAATGTGCGCCGTCTGTTGCAGCGTCTCCCTGCTTGTTAAAAACGTGAGACACGTGGAAGCCGCAGTTCTCCAGTGATGGCCCGCGTCAACCCTGAGCCATTTCGGCTTCTGGTGCAAATCAAGAGTGTAGCAGTCGAGATGATCGTATGGGCTGATGAATTGCACGTCCGGAAAGGCCTTCATGAAATCTGTCATCAGATGAAATTGATCGGGCAGATAAAAGTAGTCGTCCTCGGCAAAATAGACCAGATCGGAATCCTGCTGCGCCGCCAGAATCTCAATCTGCTTAAGAAAGGTCCCGTGATTCCCAACGCCGGCCAGGGCGAGGATCACCAGGTCATCTTCGGGAAAGTACTTGCGAAAGAGTTCGCCGTACTCTGGAGGACAGCCGTCAAGCAAAACCCAGAGCTTTGCTCTCAACCCTCCCAGCGAGTTTCGAAATGATCGCAGGCATGCTTCCGCCAGGCGGTACTTGTCGTCGCTGAACGGCAGGCCCAGAGCCGGTTGGGCCACCTTCGGGTATATGCGGTAAGCCACTGCAAGATTATATTTCGTTGGTTTATTAGTCATTAGCTTGCGCCGAGAGCCAGTGATGCGGGCTGAGGAAGAGTGATCGTGCACCACTCGGGCGAGTCAGATCTTCCGCCACGTCCGGCTCCTTGCTTGTTCCGTTTGATCCTCTCCAAGTGACATCGCCGCAAACGCCCTTACTGGGATTCTGTTCCGTTACTTGCGGCCGCCAAATCCCGGGTTTGTCGCGTGCGGATAACCCTGGCCGGCGCCCCAACCGCTACAGAATGGGGTGGGATTTTTCCTCTGACCAGACTTCCCGCCCCGATGATCGAGCCGCGTCCTATAAAGGCCCCGTCCAGAAATGTGACGTTGGCCCCGACCCAGACATCATCTTCTATGGTGATGCCGATTCGCGTGGTGCCCTGGGCTTTGATTGGAATATCGGTCCGCTCAAAGTTGTGGTTTTCAGGATGAAAGCAGACATGCTGGCCCATAATGACATTTTCCCCCACATTGATTGCGCCCGCGCTTCCAATGAATGAATAGGCGTCGACGGCTGAGTTCGCTCCGATCCTGATTCCTTCGCCCAGATTCGAGATGGGCGCGCCTATGAGTGTGGAATACGGTCCTATCTTTACGTGGTCGCCGAGCACAATCCCGTGACGCATGGTTCCATCCATGGTCACGCCGCGCTCCAGCGTAACTCCGTGGCCAAACCGAATCAGCGACGCACCACGCAGAGTAACGCTATCTGCAACAAATATGAAAATCAACCGCCGTTGCAGGACCAGCCCCTTTAGCATTCCGCGCACCAGCCATACACTTCGGCGCAGCAGCAGCGCCATCAGCAATGAGAACGGGAGCGTACGGTCAAGTTCAAATCTCCTCCCTTTGAACCGGGAGAGAAGCGCCTCCAGCAGGTTGTACAGCTTCTCGTTCATTGAGATACCGAATCCAGCGGCTCGCGCAGCCCTTTTCCGCGCGGATAGTAAATGGAAATGGCGCATCCTATCAATCCCAGGTGCACCCACGCGAATGCCAGCAAGGTACCCTCTGTCGCCTGGAAAGTCATGGAGTAAACCAGAGCAGCCAGCATCAGACCCAGCAGCTCGGGGTGATGTTGCTTCCTCAGTAATTTCCACGCGGGCACGGCGAGATAGATGAGGAAAAATGAAAAAATGACGAGCCCCACGAGCCCGGTATCGTGGAGGACGCGCATCTCCACGTTGCCGATCCAGGCCCCAGCGTCAACATCCCCCAGGCCCAACTCACGGCTGGTGACCAGCAATTGGAAGCTTGAGGTCCCGTTACCGAGAATGGGATGCTGGGCTATATCATCGACGGCCATGACGATGGTCACAACACGCAACGCAGTATCGGGGTCAGCCGATATATCTGACACTTCCACAGTGCTGAAGCGCTGCACATAAAGAGGAACGATGGCCGATGCCAGCAGAAGACTTGTAATGAGAACCGTGGTGCCAACCGTTTTCATTCCGCGCCGGTCAACGAATCCCCTTTTTATTCCGATAAACAGCAAGACGATCAGGGCAAAGGCGGCGGCGATGATCGCCGCTCGCGAAAGCGCTATCACCATGCCCGCAAATGTCAGCGCTGTCGCGTACAGGTATCTTTTGTGCCGCTCCTGGAAATACATGACCAGCGCCATCAACAGGCAGGCCGCGGAAAATGCGCCAAGGATGTTGGCTTCATAGAGGGTTCCGTAGGTTCCGGGAAAAGTTCCGTACTGGTCGACTTCAACTCCGAATACGGTGTGGAAAAGTATGTTGGAATAGAAGCAGATGATCGCGTAGGCGCCTTCCAGAGCCCCCACGGCAATAAGCACCCGCACGGCACGGCCAAGCGTTTTTAGCTCATCTGCCAGCAAACGCAAAAGAAAATATGCCATGATGACCAGCGCCTGCTGCACGGCCCACTTCAATGTCTGGCCGGGTGCAATCGACATGACCAGCGAACTCAACAAATTTATTCCCACATAGGCCAGCAGGAAATAATCTGCGGTGATCCATCGCACCGGCCCGGTGCGCCGCTTCCAGTGAAATAGAGCTGCAACACAAAGAAGGCCAATGAGAATGTGCTCCGGGCGCGCCTTCAGGCCTCCGACCTCCAAGAAGAAGCGCGACATCACGGCCGTGCCCAAAAGCGCCCACAGAGCTACGCCAATGCTGCTGGAAAGAAAATAAATAATCGTGCCTGCGACAGGTACAAGCACCGCTCCCAGGACCCACGAGCGTGCTGCGCCGACGCCGGGAACCAGCAACACCCACGCCAGCACGGCTGTGACGATGAACAGCAGCGGCGTGGGATCGGGAACGGACCTGGTTGGCGTATATGTCTTCATCGGCTTGCGCGTCGCGCGGAAAAAATCACTGTTGTTCCGGAAGCCCGCACGGCCCCGGCGGTATTCTGGTGGAAAAGCCGCTCCAGAGTCCGCGGTAGAGGGCCCCCACTCTCTTTATGTCGCCCTGGAACATATCCGCCACGGTGCGATGCATCACGTATTTTCCCACTGACATCATGAACAGCGGCCAGTATCGGTTTTGGAGATATTTGCGCGCGAACAGGATTGTATTTCGCATGGTATAAAAATTCTTGCCGGCGTGCCCCAGATTTCTGTTCGTATCGTATGAATCCTTGTGCCAGATCACGGAGGCCGGGACATAAAACTGCTTGAATCCTGCCCGCGACGCCCGCATGGACCAGTCAGCATCTTCAAAGCTCAGGAAATACAGGTCGTCGAGGAGCCCGATTCTTCTTACCACTGCGGCCTTGATGAGCAGCGCGCAACCCGTGATAAACGAGACTTCCCTCGTCCGGTTATAGCTTCCATCATCGCGCTGCCGCAGGCCCAGGTGGATGGGAAAGACGCGCCATGGCTTGCGGATTCCTCCCGCATACCAGATCCTGTCCGGCGGATCAAAGTAATATATCTTCGGATTCACCAGGCCGATCTGTGGATCGCTTTCTGCTTCCCGCACAAGTTCACTCAGGAAGTTGGGCGCCACGACCGTATCGTTATTCAGCAGGAGCAGGTAGTCCGGCGCGCGCTGCAGGGCGTCCCGCAGTCCCACGTTATTGCCGCCGGTGAACCCCAGGTTGCGTGCGTTGCGGATGAGTCGCACCCATGGGAACTCCTTCTCCAGACGGTCGGCGGATCCATCATGCGAACCGTTGTCCACCAGCACCACCTCGCGGTTCGAAAAGTCAATCTTCTCAAGTGATGCCAGGCAGTCGCGGGTGACCTCATAGCTGTTCCAGTTCAGGATGATGATGCTGACCCTGGGGCAGACCTTTTCCATATTATTTTCGCCGCTTTTGCCGCCGAAGGCCTGTTCACAAACTGTGCTGTCAGCCACTTTGCACTCCACGCCACTGCAGAAGCGATTGGAGCGACTTTCTTTCGCTCGCCGTGAACATCCAGGACCAGGCCGCCAATCCGGCAAGAAGGGTGCTGCCGCAGACCAGCGCAATTCTGACCGCAACCGAACCGGTCCAGGAGGCAAGCGTGAAGGCTGCCAGTGCGGCTATAAGCATCCAGGGCAATTTCGTGAGCACGATCTTATTCTCAAGCAACAGGCGATGTGAAAACCAGAAGAGAAGCGCGCCGTCCAGCACGATGCGTATCAGCCAGGCGACGGCTACTCCCTGAATTCCGAAGCGCCTGGCAAAGATAAGCAAAACGGCAGCATAGATGGGCAGCTCAAAAACGTGCAGCTTCGCCGTAATGTCAGGACGCCCTACGCTTTGCAGGTGGATAAAGGGAATCTGCGCCAACCCGTTCAGAAATATTGCGGCCAGAAGCCACCGCGCAACAGAAGCGCTGTGGAGCGCAAAATCCTTTCCCAGCCAGAGCGTCAGGGCCTCCGGAGCAAAAGCAATCAATGTCAGCGTAACCGGGAAGAGGCTGATAAAAATGTATTTCACGCCGCTCTCATAAAGAAAAACCAGGCGTCCGCGATCCGCGCTGCCGGCAGTGGAAAAAGCCGGGAACAGCACCATAACGAGCGCGCCGGGCACCAGCGTGAGCTTAAGCACAACTTCAAGGGGCACGGCGTAATACGCGACTGCTGCCACGGAGATGACGGCCGCGATGACGAAACGGTCAAATGTAACCAGAAAGGGGGCGACCACGTTGCTCACAGTCATCCAGCCGCCAAAACGCAACAGCAGTTTCGCCATCGGCTTACTGACTGAAGGCGCCCGCCGGAGCTGAGGCAGGACGCGGACACATGCCCACGTGTAGGCGCAGCACGCGATCCCTCGGCCAAGCACCAGGACGGCAAATACCGCGACCGTACTCCGCGAGAACGGCAAAACCAGCACAGGCCCAAGGTAGGTAAAGATCCCCATGGGAATGCGAATCGCCGTGGTGAGCCTGAACTTTTGCAGCGCTTCCAGCACGGCGCGCGCGCCGGTCGCCAGGATCACCAGCGGAAGGGAAGCGCTCAACCAGTAAAACGAGTAGAGAGACTCATGCCGGAGGTCTGCCGGAATGTTCAGGTGCTGAACGAGCCACGGCGACAACAGCCATGCGATCAGTGCTCCAACGCCGCCCAGCAGCGCCAGCATCAGCATGCATGTTGAAACCAGTGGCTGGATCTCCTCAGACTTTTTCTGTCCCAGCTTCTCCGCCAGCAGCTTGGTCAACGCTCTCGACAGCCCGAAGTCGAACACGCTGAAATAACCGATTACGCCCCAGGCGAGGGTAATCAGTCCCAACCTGTCGGTGCCCAGATATCGCTTCAACCATGGGAGGCAGAGAATACCGATGAGCGCAGGAGCGCCGAGTCCCGCCATGTTCCACAAGGTGTTGCCGGCAAGCAGTCGCCCGCTGGTAAGCCTCCCCGGGTTTTCCTGGATACCCGCGGGTTCAGAGGCGGGAGCGTTGGTCGGCGCGTTTTTCATCTTGAGAGCGGAATCGTAAGACCTTTATGTTTCATGCAGCGTGCACAGTGTCCGCCTGTCACTCAGGGCGAATCCTGGGTGATATTCGCGCCAGCAGCAGCCTTCGAGGGTCGTCGGGCAGCCACGCTCGCCAGCGCCGCTGCAGCAGGAACCCCAACGAGGCCAGCGCAATACTGATCAGGGTTCCAATGGCCGTGACAGTCGGAATGCTGGGATGCCGTTCTTCCGGCACTGTCGGCTTGTCGAGGACTTTTACGGTCGGCAGCTCTCGCGCTTCCTGAATGCGGGCGATTTCATATTGCTGCGTAAGCAACTCGTAAACTGTTTCGTGAATTTTCGTGCTGCGGTATAGATCCGTCCAGGTTACGCCGACCAAAGGGAGGTTCTTGATGGAAGGATATGGATTTGTGGCGGAAGTCCCGCCGGTAGCCTCTCCCGTATTGATCTTTGCCAGTGCGCGTTCGAGCTCATTGATGCGCGCCTGCACGGTCTTGACCCGCGTATTTTCCGGCGTATAGACCTGCCGCAACCCTTCCATCTCAGACCGGGCCGCGATCAGTTCTCCCTGCAGGCGGGCCGCCGATTCCACCATGACGCGTGTCTGCTCGGGAATGTTCAGCGCCATGTTGCTGCTGGAAAAGCGGCTGAACTTTTCTTCGGCAGCTTCCAGAGCTTTCTTTTCATCGGCGAGCCGCTGCTCAATGAAGATTCGCTCGCGCCGTGCGGCTGAGGTGGATACCTGCGACATGACGTGGTCCAGGGCGTCGACATAACCTCCCGCCAAAGCTGCCGCGAACTGCGGGTCGCGATCGCGCACGCTAATCATGATCACGCCGCTCTTCTTGTCCTCCTCAATGGAGGTGTTGGATTCGAGTTTGTTGCGCGCCTCCTCCCAGTATTGTGTGTGGTAGTGCTTGCGCAGCTCGAACCGGTTTACCACGTCGTCTTCAACGGTGCGGCTTTGCAGGACTTTGATGAAC
>JBLMYN010000361.1:0-3626 GCA_050258305.1 Actinomycetota bacterium | reverse complement strand
AGAGCCTGATCTGGCCACTGGTCAGACCTTGCAGCAAGTCGTCCTCGCCGGATCCACCGCCGCCTCTGCCGCCTGAGCCGCTGCCACCTGAGCCGCTGCCGCCGCCAAAGCCGCTGCCGCCGCCAGAGCCGCTGCCGCCGCCCGAGCCGCTGTCGCCGCCAGAGCCGCTGCCGCCGCCCGAGCCGCTACCGCCGCCAGAGCCGCTGCCGCCGCCCGAGCCGCTGCCGCCCCGGCCGCTGCCACTGAGGCCAGATCCGCCTCCAGATCCACCGCGGCCACCGCGGCCACCGCCGCCGCCGCTGGTGCCGTTGTCACCACCGCCATCATCTCCACCACCGCCGCCGTTGCCGCCACGGCCGGATCCGCCACCGTTACCGCCGCCGCCGTTTCCAGCATTGCCGCCGGTGAACGCGGTGGCGAGGATCTCATCAGGAGGAATGAAGGTCACGCCCTGCGGAGTGCAGATAGGTGTTGGAAGTGGGGTGAGGAAGGGAGCTCCTGGGTTACTCACGTCCCAACGCAGCAACATGGCATTGTCTTCGTGAACCGTGTTGTGGCAGTGCTCCATGAACATCCCGCCCCAATCGCGGAACTGGATGGTCAGTGTAACGCTTCCGCCCGGACGCAGACGATAGACATCCTTGCGGCCCTTTTCCCATGCGGGAACATTGGCTGGGCTGCCGTTGCGGGCCAGAATCTGGCCTTCTTCAAAGTGTATGTGGATCGGGTGATCCCAGCCGCCACCACCATTGAGCAGTGTCCAGACTTCCCGGGTGCCGTACTGAGGCGCAGCCGAGATGCGTCCAAAGCTGGCGTTCAGCACTCCGCCCTGGCCATCGGTTTTGATACCCCATGGACCGATGAATGACGTTGCGGCATCGTTAAGGGGCTGCGACCCGCCGGAGCCGAACTCAAACACGCGTGTCGCCGCCACGGGAATTGCCGAAAGATCCGGGTTGGGAATCATGACATCGGGCACCTGGCTCTGGTCGGGTTGGGCCGGATCGCGCACGATGCGGAACTCAAGGAACCTGCCCACGCAGGGATCGGATGACTGGCCGGACAGAGCCTGGGCCAGCGTAAGATCCGCAGCCGGCTTCTTGCCGTCCTGGTGTTCGCACAAGTTCACCATCCAGATCTTTTCGCCGATGTTATAGCGTGAGAAGTCGATGACGATGTCATACCGTTCCGCGATCCCCTGCTCGTCAAGCTCCGTGAGGGTGACCGGGCTCGGGAACAGGTTGCCGTCGTTGGCAATCTGAATCATGGGCGAGCCGTCACTCAGCGCAATCTTGAAGAAGCGGGAAACGCTGGCATTCAGGATGCGGAAGCGATACTTGCGGCGTTCCACTTCAAAGTAGGGCTTGTAGAACAGGTTGACGGTCATTACGTCGCCCAGGAAGCCATCGAAGTCGAAGATGTCGAAGTAAAGCTGGCCGCTCTGGTCGAACGCCTTGTCCGCCAGCATCAGGTTGACGTCGTAATCCAGGTTGCCCCAGGATTTGGCTGTGCCGCTGGGCAGCCGCAGGTTTACGCCGTCATTGATTTCTTCATTTCCGCGATCGAGCGCGCTGTAGATGTTGAACATCCCAGCGTTGCCTTTGTACACGTTCTGAGCGGTGAAGCTGAACATGTGATCGTGGAACCAGTGGGTCGACATGGTCTCACGCCAGTCGCCCGGAACTTTGTTGATGCCCCCGTTGTCCGCGGGACTACCGGCCTTTGGATCTGTCGCGTCGACATTGATGCTGTTAATGCCGGCAAGAACGATGGGCCAGTGATAATCGTAGAACTGTCCCGGGAAGAAGTACGCGCCGGTGAACCCGTCATTCTCCGCGCCGTGGTGGCCGTTGTGCTCGTGCGTGGTGAGCGTGTTCCTTCCAAAGCCGTTGTTCTGCGTGACATCGGGAGGAAGCTTGTTGTGATGCCGGACCAGAATCGGGTCTCCATATCGCCCCTGCACCAGCTTCGGAGGAATGGTGCCGTTGAAAGTCCAGACTTAATTCGGGTCCTGGACGGGCATGAGAGGATGGAAGGTCAGCGGAATCGGCGCCGTGGGATCGATTCCCGAGTTCAAGCTCGAATCGACCGTGGGATTGTAAACGGTGTTCGTGGTTGCGCCCATTTGGCTGACTTCCACGCTCACCTGTGGCAGAAACTGGTCCCACTTCTGGTGTGCCCAGATTGGCCCCGGGGGACGTCCTTCAATCGGCCCAAAGCCGCCGCCCAAAGCCGGATCAACAGGCTGCTGCGTCTGATTGGATTCTGCGGTTGGGACCGGATCAAGACCGCCGGTGAGCGGATTATTGACGCGCTGCAGCACGTCAAAACGCGGCATAGCCTGTGAGAATTCCTGCGCGCCGAAAAGCGGGCTGGGAGGTGCGCCGGTTGGGATGCTGCCGCTGTCTGCGTAAACGCTTTTGGCAAACGGGCTCAAACCACTGATGGGCGCCAGTGCGCCTGCGCTGGTAATGAGACCCCATTTGACGAGGTCGCGTCGTGAAATCTGGCCGTGAGAAAATGCCTTCACGATCTCTGCCCGGTTTTTGCGGGCGTTTTCGGCTTCTCTCACGCGGGCTTTCGATGCATCTCCCGGAAGAAAGATAAAACTCATGGACTGCGCTCCTTGTTCTTATGGCGTGCAAAGGTTCGTGTCGTGGTGCCAAACCCCGTACCGGTTCATGGCCGGCACGGCGAAACCGGGCTGTCCCTTAAAGGGCCTTTTGAAAATGGAACTCTATCGGCAAGGAGCCGCGCATCTGGCGAGCAGAGAATCTGGCCCGCCGGAAAACTCATCAGCTCTCGGCGATATGTCAGCCTCGAGCGCAAGCATCGCTTGCTGCCATTAGAAATTCTTGAAAAGGGGATTAAATGCCTTAATCCGAACTAATTAAGAATCTATTATTTAGCCCTTAATGAACTAGGAGTCCCTGGCGGAACGGCGCCCGTCTCTTCAAAGCTGAAGATGCTCTTTTTCGTTTATAACTTGATATATAACTACAGCGAAACCAGTCCCACGCCAAGGAGAAGTTGATGCCAGTTGCTCCAGTACCTGCCCCCGCGGGGGCCACAACAGGACCTGATCCGTCCGAACGGATGATGCAGTTGAGTTTCGGTTACATGGCATCTGCGTCGATCCAGATTGCCGCAAAGCTGAAGATCGCTGATTTTCTGGCGAATGGTCCAAAAGACGTACACGAACTCGCTATCGCCACCGGAACCCACGAAGACCGGCTTTACCGTATTCTTCGTTTGCTGGCCAGCCTGGGAGTTTTCTCTGAAGCCACCCCACGCACCTTTGCCCTCACGCCGGCAGCGGAAATCCTTCGCTCTGATGTGCCCAATTCTTTTCGCGACATGGCGCTCTGGATCACGAGCCCGTTCCACTTCCGGACATATGCGGAGCTTATGCACTCGGTCAAAACCGGTGAAATCACCTTTGATCACGTCCACGGCAAACCGATCTTCGAATTCCTGCCGGAGAACCCGGAGCTTTCAGAGCTGTTCAATAACGGGATGACCTGCCTCAGCAAGGTTGTTACACCGGCGCTGCTTGAAGCGTACGACTTTGCAGGGATTCACACGTTAATGGATGTCGCGGGAGGCCACGGGGCCCTGCTGCGCGC
>JBLMYN010000360.1:0-5622 GCA_050258305.1 Actinomycetota bacterium | reverse complement strand
CCGATTGGGGACGAGATACGATGATCTCCCTCCCGGGCCTGACTCTCTACACCGGCAGGACTGATATTGCCAGGAGCATCCTGCGCAACTTCGCGCGGCACGCGGATGCGGGCATGCTTCCAAACCGTTTCGTGGATAGCGGCGAGACTGCAGAGTTCAACACCGTGGATGCAACTTTGTGGTTCTTTGAGGCGGCGCGGGCCTATGCTGCCGCAACCAATGACTACGATTTCCTCCGTCAGGAACTGTATCCGGTCTTTACGCAGATCATTGACTGGCACGTGAAGGGAACCCGGTACAACATCAAGGTGCTCGACAACGGTTTGCTCAGCGCCGGCGCTCCAGGAGCGCAACTGACCTGGATGGACGCCAAAATCGGCGACTGGGTGGTGACGCCGCGCAGCGGCAAGCCGGTGGAGATCCAGGCGCTCTGGTACAACGCGCTGCGCATTATGGAAGACCTGGCCGCTCGCTTTGATGAGGAGGACCGCCGGAAGAAGTATTCGAGCATGGCGTCACTTTGCAGCTGGACTTTCAATCGGCTGTTCTGGAACAAAGATGGGAATTGCCTTTATGACGTAGTGAACGGTGGGCCTCCTGATGTATCGATGCGCCCGAACCAGATCTTCGCGGTGAGCCTGCATCACTCCATGATTTCCATCGAGCGGGCGCGCGCGATCGTGGACACCGTGGAGCGCGAACTGCTCACGCCTGTAGGTCTGCGCACCCTGGGCCGCTCGCACCGCGAGTACCGGGCGGTGTACGAAGGCGACCAGTACAGCCGCGACTCGGCCTACCATCAGGGCACAGTATGGCCATGGTTGCTTGGTCCGTTTGTTTCGGCTTACGTCCGGGTGAACGGCGGGACTCAAGCCGCGCGCCAGCGCGCCCATGAATTGCTGAGAGGCCTTTGCGCGCACCTGCAGGAAGCCGGTCTCGGGCAGATCTCGGAGATCTTTGATGCCGACGCTCCCCACCAGCCGCGCGGCTGCTTCGCTCAAGCCTGGAGTGTAGCCGAAGTCCTGCGTTCGCTGTGCGAAGACGTTTATCAAGTCAGGGCCTTGATCAGACAGGAAGCCGCAATCGCGGGATAGCTGCCGACGTTTGAACTAGTTCTGGCCCGTACTGCCACACTCGAGGCTAAACTTCATGCTTGGGCCGACGGTAGCGATCATCTCCTTAGCCGCGTTATCTCCGGCGTACAAGCCCCGAACTAGCTCTGGTCACCGGTTCAAGTGGCCGCAGTGCGCGTGAACCTTGTGACGGTTGTTTTCGTCCGTTCGTGTTGACGATTTCAATTTTGCCGAGATTCATCTCTTTGATTCCCGACTCAATTTTGTTGCGATCTCCTACTGCGACGACGACTGTGGAATTGGGCTGGATATGTTTTTCTGCCGCAAGCCTGACCGCAGCTACATCGACAGCCCTGATTTTATCGGGCAGGCTTCTGAAGAAATCCAGCGGCAGGCTGTAGATGAAAAGATCGGCAATGCTGCGAGAGGTTTGTTGCGTCGTTTGAAACCGTTCCGGGAGTGAACGGCTCATCGCGTCCTTCGCGTGCTGGACTTCATCGGGGGAAAGTGGATCGGTTCGAATCCGGTTGAGCTCATAGAACAACTGTTGCAGTGCGGGAATCGTAACGTCAGCGCGAACGCTGGTACGCGCAAAGAATGGGCCCGGTCCGCGCCTGTAAACGAATTGGGAAAAAGCCGCATATGTATAACCGTGCTTCTCGCGCAAGTTCATGTTGAGTCGCGCAGACACCAGGCCGCCAAGGATCGTATTCATTATTTCGGTTGGGATGTAATCCGGCGATGAGCGGGGCACTCCGATTCCGCCCACCACCAGCGCAGTTTGAGGCGCTCCCGGCCTGTCCACGATGAGGACCTGGCGGGTCACTTTACCGGGGAAGGGAGGTGGTACTGTTGGTTTACTTTTCCCGCCCTTCCACGAACCAAAATATTGTTCTGCTAGAGCACGAGCTTCGGCTTGCGTCATGTCGCCTGTGATGGCCAAAACCGCTTTGGAAGGTATGTAGCCGGTTTTCCAAAAACGCACCAGATCTTCGCGCGTAACTTTTTTGACGGACTCGCTGGTGCCAAGCTCCATGTGCCCATATGGATGTTTGTCTCCGTATGCGGCCTGGTAAAAAGCTCGCAGAGCAACATCTGTCGGGTTGTCGCGATCCTCCAAGAGCAACGTGAGCTGCTCATTCCGAACCCGCTCCACGTCAGCGGGGGCAAAAGCCGGATGAAGAGCCAAATCCGAGAGCAGGTCAAAGGCCCCGTCCACATTCTGCTTAAGGCACCTCATGAGGATGCCCGACCAATCGGCAGTGGAACCGGTAGAGATTTGCGCACCGATCTGCTCGGTGTCAGCGGCGATTTGCAGGGCCGATCGCTTCGTTGTGCCGGCTTCCAGCATCTTGGCTGTAAATGCAGCCAGGCCGGGTTCTTCCGGAGGATTTTCCGCGCTACCGCTCAGGGTGAACAGGTCTGCCGTTATGACAGGAAGGTCATGCCTCTCCACAAGCAGAACCGAGAGGCCATTTCCAAGCTTAAAGGCCTCTGGAACCGGGAGACTGATTTGTGAAGCAGGGCCGCGCTTGGGAACGTCTCTTCGCCATTCCTGGGTGGCAAGAAAGGCTGCGCGCTTTTCGTCGGATGGAGGGCCGCTCTCCTGTTCCGCCTTCCTTCTAGGTACGTCGTTGATAACCTTTGGTCCCGAAACGCAATAAAGGACTAGGCGAGAGTTTTGGGTCAGCTTTTGCCGTGCCACCTCCTGAATCGAGCGCACCGTGACGTTTTCATAACGCTGAATGTCTTTGGGCAAAAAACCGGGATCCCCAAGATAATGGTTGTAGCGGCTGAGGATGCCGGCGACACCGCGTTCGCCCCCGATCATTTCCAATCTTCGTAGGAGCCGGGCCTCAATAACATTTCGCGCCTGATTCAGCTCCGCTTCGGTCGGGCCATCCTTCTGTATGGCAGCCAGCTCCTGGTCCATGGCAGCTTCCAGTTCTTCCGGCTTGACACCAGGCCTGGCGGTCGCCTGCATCGTGAAGACCGATCCTAACTCGAGCGACGTCTGCTGAGCTGAGACGCCCTGCGCAAGTTCCTTTTTGTACACCAGTTGCCTGTAAAGACGGCTCGATTTGCCGCTGCCACCCAAAATTTGCGCAAGGATCTGCTCATCCGCATCGCCCGTGTGGAAGATCGGATCGGTGTGCCATGCCATATATACGCGCGGCAGTTGTACCTTGTCTGTAACTACCGCCCGCTGCTCCGACCTGATGACCGGTGTGGTTACGTCGATTTTGGGAACGGGTTCTCCGGCCGGCAAGGATCCAAAGTATTTTTCAACCAGGTCTTTGGTGCGCGCTTTATCAATATCACCGACGATAGCAAGGCTGGCGTTGTTTGGTGCATAGTACTTGAAAAAATCGCGGACATCGTCCAGCCTGGCAGCTTCGATATCCGCATGCGAGCCGATCACATCGGCGTGATAAGGATGTTCCTTGGGGAAAAGCAGGTGATATAACCCTTCTTCCGCCAGCCCGTAAGGTTGGTTCTCAATCTTCTGCCGACGCTCATTACGGACTACGTCCCGCTGGTTCGCCAGCTTGGCGCCGGTAAGGGTCTCAAGGATGAATCCCATCCGATCACTTTCCAGCCACAGAGCTTTCTCCAGCTCATCGGAAGGAACTGTTTCGAAATATTTTGTATCGTCGAGGTCAGTGGTACCGTTGATCTGACGGGCCCCTGCCGCTTCAAGCAACTTGAAGTGCGCTTTTTGCCCCACATGAAGCGATCCGTCAAACATAAAATGCTCGAACAGGTGAGCGAACCCTGTTCGCCCCGGACGTTCGTTGGCTGGACCCACGTGATATAAGACGTATACCGCCACCAGCGGGAGGCGATGATTCTCAGATAAAATCACCTCAAGACCATTCTTGAGCTTGTACTTTTCATAGGGAATGTTAGGAACCGTGATCTTATCGGCAGCGGCAGGTTTGCTTTTCTTTGGTGCTCTTGCAGCACTGGCAGGAAGCACAATGAAGCTGAACAGGATAACTGTCGAGAGCACAATACTCGACCTGTGAAGCATCTGGATTCTCCTCGGACCGTATTCCCGGTAATGTCGCCGGCTCAGGAACAGAATTTAGTACGACGTTAATTAGTAATCGCAGCCTGTGCCGCACGATCAGGAACTCTGCTGGGCTCTGGAATAGAGAAAGCAAGCGGCCGGGGCTGAATTCCAAACTGCGTCGCCAGCCGTTCCATTTGCTTCGCGTTCTCGACCGTGCAGCGACCGATCGAATGCTCGCGGATGGCACAACGCGCGAAGAGGTAAGTCTCGGCCAAACACGCGAACGTTTCAGTACGGCAGGCAAAGCCAAAATCGTCCGTAGAGGAGTAATCCGGGATGCGCACCATCCCGCCCTCAACAACAGCAATTCTGCGCTGCCAGAATTTAGGATGTGCTGCAGGATCAATGTTCAACGGTTGAGCGCAATCGATGACGATACTGTTTTCATGGGGCAGATCAGGCGTAACCCGTGCAGCCGGGTCATTAGTCAGCACCACCACAATCTCGGCTTCTTTGATATCCGAGACATCGCCCGAATAAATAGCCCGGGGGATATCCGGAAATTCCCTTTCAACCCGTTGCTTGTTGCGTCCAATGAGAATGAGGCGGAATCCATCACTGGCAAGCAGGCGAGTCGCCGCCGCTCCCACTGACCCTGTGCATCCGACAATTGCAACTCTTACCTTGCCGGCGTCTGTTCCACACAGGTGTCGTAAGGCAGCCATTACGTTTGAGCGCACGATTGCAGCGGTGAGAGCATTTCCGCTCGTGACCGTAATCGTTTGCGGGAGATCGCGCACAAGTGTGAGGCCGCCCGCTGTTGCAGGAGAGGTGAGAGCACCGAGCCCCACCACTTTTGCGCCACGGCTAATTGCCAGTTGAGCTGCGGCCAGAACTTCACGCCGGGAGTCGGGAGTTACCATCCGCTCGGGAAGGCGATTGATACATATCACCTCGCCATATGCGGAGCTGGACCGAAACCGAACCTCGCTCGAAACTACAGCCGGAAGCGTTTCAAGCTTGCGCTCGAAGTCTTTCTCGTCATCGCTGTAGGCACGCAGAAAACGTCCTACGCCAACGCGGTCTGCATCCTGGAGACCACGCAGATGCACCAGAAATGCAAACCACGGCTTGGAGTTCCGAAGATACGGGATCATGTGTGTATTGACTCTTGCGCAATTTCGCTGCCGGCAATTTGGACAGCATTTGACGGCAACCCGGAGGGCACCGGTTCTACCAAAGCCCTCGACCCCGACCAAGTCAAGAATGTCGGCATTTTGCGTTCCAGCCGTATTCCAATGACCGTTGTCGACCAACTTTGGAGAGCATCAAAACCGTGCCGACAACCTGTTTCCCGAGATCGATGCACGATCTTGTGAAATCACCTGCACAGCTTGTCTAAACTACCGGTTTGCAGCTGATTTAGACGGCAGTAATGTGTATTTGGCCCGCTGCAAAGCGGCTCTTTTAGTCGGACAGCAGCAGCGGAACCAAAGTCATTGTGCCATCAAAGGGAACCTGCACATTATGTCC
>JBLMYN010000359.1:0-5119 GCA_050258305.1 Actinomycetota bacterium | reverse complement strand
CCCCCCCCCCCCCCCGCCCCCCCCCCCCCCCCCCCCCCCCCCCCCGAAAGTCGCCGTCGCCGTCGCCGTCGCCGTCATCCACAGCTTCGCCCCACGGCTTCGCCGGGGCAGGCGGGACAGGTCGCACGACATCGCCGTCATCGGAAAACCATACCGCTGATCCCGGCGGACGGCGCCGGGACAGGTAACGCTGATGACGCTGATTTCCACTGATTGATCAGGAAATGCGAGTCCTCAGTCGCCAGCGCCGGCGGGTGCGGGCTGGTCCTGCTTCTCGCGGAGGGACTCCCACATCTCCACCACGGTGTTGCGGAGCTTTTCAGTGAGTTGTTTGTAGGTGTCTTCCGCAGATTGCGGCGGGGCCGGGGCGGCAGCGTCGATCAGCCGCGCTGAATCCAGTGAAGAAGGAGCGGGCGGAGGCGCGATGGGGTCGCCGAAGCGGACGCGCAGACGGGCCCGGCGGGGAAGCATCTGGTTGCGCGGCCAGGCCTGGTAGAAGCCTTCCAGCGCCACCGGCACAATGGGCGCCTGAAGATGCGTGGACAGGATGGCGGCGCCCTTCTTGAAGCGTTTGGGCGTGCCGTCAATGGAGCGCTCGCCTTCAGGATAAAGGACCAGGTTGTCGCCCTGGCGAAGGCCGTATGCGCCGGCGCGCATGGCGTTGACCAGGTTGGAGTCGGGATCGACAGGGACGAGCTTGAACGTCCGGCCAAGCAGGTAGAACGGGTTGAATCCGGCAAAGGTGCGAACACCCGGACCTCCACCCCGACCGGCCAACATCGGGCCGTTCGGCGACCCGGGGCCGGCAGTGGCTCCTGAAGTTTTGGCTCCACTTTTGCCGCCGGGAATCTTGCCCCCGGGATTCTTGCCGAATATCTCGGAGGTGCCGACGTAAAACATGTCCTTGAACAGCCGCCAGGGCATGAGGCCGGCGACCACCGGAGCATCGAGAAAGCTCTGGTGGTTGGGCGAGAGTATGAACGGCCCCTTGCGGGGAAGCTTCTCACGGCCGCTGACCTTGAGCCCGAAGACGACGCGCACGAAGAGCACCAGCATCCGGGCCACGATGAACCATAGAAAGGTGAACGCGACGCTGGTGTGCAGGGCCTGGCTGACGGCAGGATCGTCGGGCGGAGCGGCGAGCACGGTGTCCCATCCGGCAGCGGATTCGCGCGGGCGAGCGGATTTTGGGTGCGTGGCTTCGGCGGAACTTGCGGCATCGGGCGATGCGCCAGAGGCTTCGGTGCCTGTTGGGGTCTCCGGCGCTGTGCCACCGAGTTCACGTGCATGCAGCATGGTATCGACCAGCTCACGTACGGTGAAGACGTGGGAGATGACTTTATCTTCCACCTCTACGCCGAAGGCCTGCTCCAGGGCGACGACCAGCTCGACGCGCTCCATGGAGTCAAAGCCGAGATCGAGCTCGAGATTTGCAGATGGCTGCACCGGCTTTTTGGTCTTGCTCGCGCTGCGGATAATGGCGATGGCCCGCTGCACGTCGGGCTCAGAGATCCACAGGGCTTCTTCGGCGCTGGGTTCTTCGTTTGTTATGCCTGCGGCTTCGGCCATGCTGTGCTCGCTCTGCTGTTGCACGCGGCGCTGGATCTCAAAGCGCTTGAGCTTGCGCGTGGTGGTGCGGGGCAGCAGGTCAGGCCAGAGATCGAAGCTGAGGATGCGCTTGGCGCCTGGCAGCTCGGCGGAGAGGTTCTCCACGTCAAAGCGGATGACCTCGCGGGCGTTGACGATGCCGCGCTGGCGCAGCACGTCAAAGTCCGGGACGATGACGGCGTGCAGGCGCTCGGAAAAGGGCTCGCCGGGGCGGCTGGTGAGGCCCATGACGCAGATCTCCTTAATAAAAGGAGATTTCAGGTACTCGGCTTCAATCTCTTCCGGGTAGATGTTTTTGCCGGAGCTGAGGACGATCATCTCCTTGCGGCGGCCGGTGATGAAGAGATTGCCGCGCGGATCGAGGTAGCCGAGGTCGCCGGAGAGCAGCCAGCCGTCTTTGATGATGGCGGCGGTGGCGTCAGCGCGGTTGTAATAGCCCCTCATGACGATGCCGCCGGCGATGGCGACTTCGCCCACGGGGAAGGGCACGCCTTCCTCCGGTTGCGGGTCAATGATTTTCACTTGCACGCCGGGAAGCGGGCGTCCCACGGAGCCGAGCACGTTGGGTTTGGGCGGAGTGGCGGTGGCGGCGCCGCTGGTTTCTGTGAGCCCGTAAGCCTGGAGCACGTTGAAGCCGAGGCGCTGGAAGTCGCGCCCGATTTTGGGATCGAAGGCCGAGCCGCCGGTGATGAGGTAACGCATGTTGGGACCGAGCAGCTTATGAATGCGCGCGAAGAAAAGCTTGCCGGGAAGGCGTCCGAAGCCGATGCGGCGTGCCGCGCCGGAGCTGGACATCATGGCGCGGAACGCGAGGCGGGCGAAGAAGCCGCGGCGGGCGACTTCCTGCATCACGCGCTCGTGGATGAGATAAAAGAACTGCGGCACGCAGCAGAAGAGCGTGACGTTGCGTTCGCTCAGGGCGCGCAGAAGTTCGGTGGTGTTCATCTCTTCGATGTAAACGATGCGCGCGCCGGCGGCGAAGGGCAGCAGCAGGTTGGCCATCTGCGCCAGCGCGTGGAAGAGCGGCAGCACCGCGAGAATGGAGTCTCGCTCGCTGATGTGGATGAAGCTGAAAACGGATTCAGCTTCGGCCAGCAGGTTGCCGTGGGTGAGCATCACGCCCTTGGGATCGGCCGTGGTGCCGGAGGTGTACATGAGCACGGCCAGATCGTCAGTGCTGCGCTCGGCAGGGGTGAAGCTGGCTGTGCCGTCTGCGGCGGTTTGAAACATGCTGAGCAGGTTGGAGTAGCGGCCCTCGCCCGAGCCGTCAATCATGACGATGCGGACGAGCGTTTCCTGCACGGCTTTTTCGACGAGCGGAAGATGTTTGGAGTCAGTAAAGATGATGGTTGCGCCGGAGTCCCAGAGGAGCTTGTTGACCTGATGGGCGTTGAAAGCGGTATCAAGCGGAACGGAAACCCCGCCTGCGGCCATGACGCCGAGGTAAGCCGCCACCCAGAGCGGACCGTTGCCGGCCAGGATGGCGCAGCGCGCGCCGGGCGACATGCCGGAGTCGCGCAGCCAGCGGGCCACAGATTCGGCCCGGTGGCGCAGCTCGGAATACGTGAGCTGCTCCACTCCTCCGCTCGTCCGCTGGAGTTCGGCGGCGAGGCGGGCAGGGAACTGCTCCGCGGATTGGAGAAAGCGACCGTAAAAACCGTGCATGCGCTGTTTGGTTGTCTTGAGGGAGCCTTGAGCTAATGTATCGCATCTTACATGCGCGCAGATACGGTGGACAAGAATATAGGAGGGGTCCCTGCGAAAAGGGGGGTCGCCAAAGTATGGATGAGCGCGCGGTGCTTAGCCGGTCCGTCTGAGCCCTGCTTCCTTGAGGCTGACGAACCAGAGATAGATCTGGTCGACGCGGGAGATGTCCTCTTCCAGAATGGGCTCGTCGGCGTAGCGGCGGATGTCGGCTTCATTGTGGCGACGCTTGAGATTGGAGACGACCTGAAACAGTTCGTCCACTTTGGCGTGCATGATGCGCAGATCGGCGACCAGGCGGATCTCGTCGATGTTGAGCGGTTCGCTGCTGGCGCGTTCTTCGGCCGGTCTTTTGTACATGGATAGCTCCCCCAAGGCAGGACAGGCGCAGCTGTCCGCGGCTGTTGCGTCGTTGATATCTCGGATGCGGGAAGAGGATAGCAGGCTGTCTTCTGCGCTCAGGGCGCCGGGCTTTCGTACATGCGGGCAGGAGTTGCAGCGTGGTGCTGTTCACTGGTTTCTACAGGTCAGGGTGGCCGTCCCTGACCTGAGGTAATCTACGTAACGCACAGCAAGGCTGCGGGTTATGCGCTGCCACAGAGTCTGTTTCGGTAAAATGGTCCGGTCTTTTTCTTGTATAGTGTCTGTCAGGTTTCATTCAATTTCATGCGTATTCATTCGTCTCTCAAGGCGACGTGCATTGCCATTCTTGTGTACGTGACCCTGGCACATCAGGCGTTCTCGCAGCAATCTCCGGGGTCCTCGCAGCAGCAACCGTGTCTGGGGATCGGCTGCGCAGCGGGCGGCGCTCAGCCCGTACCTACGCCTCAACCACAGCCGCAGTCACAGGACAGCAGTGAGTCACATAAAGTCTCTGTCAAACGGGTATTCCTGAATCTTCCCGGCGACCAGAAAGCCATCTGGACCAGTCCCTTTCACTTGCGTGTGCAGGATTCATTCTGGCTTGCTCCTCTGGCGGCGACAACGGGCGTCCTGATCGGCAGTGATCAGAACAGCATGACGCGGGAGAAGTCCAACCCTGATGCCATCAGCCTGAGCAAGAATGTGTCGAACGGTGGAGTCATCGGCCTGGCCGCAGTGCCGGCGATGATGTACGTGTGGGGCAGCCTGCGCGGCGCGCCGCAGGCACGCGAGACCGGACTGCTCTCCGGCGAAGCGATGATTGACAGCCTTGGCGTGAACGAGGCCCTGAAGCTGATCTTCGGCCGCGAGCGCCCAACCACCACGGACGGCCAGGGGCGCTTCTTGCAGAACAACAGTGTCCACGCTTCCTTTCCTTCCACGCACGCCACTCTAGCCTGGACGGCAGCCTCTGTGATGGCGCATGAATATCCCGGATGGCTCTCTCAATCTCTGGTGTATGGAGCCGCTGCTGCCGTCAGCATCAGCCGGGTAACAGCTCGCGAGCACTTTCCCGCCGACGTGGTTGTGGGCAGCGCGGTGGGCTGGCTCATTGGCAGGGAAGTCTACAACCGCCATCACGATTCCGATCTGGACGATTCCGCCTATGGCACGTTCTTTCGTGAACCCGGCGAAAAGCCGAACCCTGATACCTTGGGCTCGCCCTTTGTCCCGCTCGATAGCTGGGTTTATCCCGAACTCAAGCGGCTTGCTGCACTCGGCTACATTCAGAGCCAGTTCACGGGTCTGATGCCCTGGACGCGCGCGGAATGCCGGCGGCAGATTGATGAGGCCGAGTATTACACGCAGGATTTGCCGCCCGATTCGGGCGTAAGGAAAACAGTCGAACTGCTGAAGCAGGAGTTCAGCAACGACGGGCAGCATT
>JBLMYN010000358.1:0-3281 GCA_050258305.1 Actinomycetota bacterium | reverse complement strand
TGTCCTCACCGGAATCGTACTCGTTGGACTGTGGCTGGTCGGCTACGCGCTGGCTACAGGCGCGTCAGTGTATGCAGTTACGCGTGTTCATCTGGGCCACAGCGCGAGCATTGCCGAGGCCTATAAGTTGATGTTCCCTTCCACGGGAACGATCCTGGGGATTGTTGTACTGGAATTTCTCGCCATCGCCGCTGCGGTAATCGCGGTGATGATGGTGTTGTCAATTCCTCTGATTCTTCTCGGAGTCGTGTCCGCAAGCCGGCCTCCCGCTGCTCCCGCCTTGCTTGCCGGACTTGTAGTTCTGCTTTTTATTCCGCCTATCATTGCCCTTGTGCTTTTTCTCGCCGCGAAGCTTTCGCTGGCAGTGCCGGCGGCGGTGGTGGAGCGCCTGGATGTGATAGAAAGCTTCAAACGCAGTTGGAGCCTCAGTAAAGGGTCAGTACTGCGTTTGATTCTCGTGCTTGTTCTGGCGGCAATCATTTCCTTCGCTCTAGGCGCAGCTCTTTCCATCCCCTACTTCATCGGTATCGCTCTTGCTGTCACAAGCAAGGACCCATCGCGCCTGCTGCCCTTTGTCATCTGGCAATACATTGCCGACTTCATTTCGCGCAGCGTCGCTTTTCCGATTGCTACCATTGCAGTTACTCTTATCTACTATGATGAGCGCGTCCGCAAGGAGGCATTTGATCTGCAATTGATGATGGAAGCTATCGGCCAGCCACCACCCCCGCCACCGCCGCTGGAGGGCCAACCCGCCTCAGGCACGACTCCCGGCATCGGATGAGAGGCCGCGCGTCATGGATTCGCGTAGCAGCGCTTTTCACGTTTGCTCTGTGTCTGTGCGGTTCGCTTGCTGCAGACGCGAGCATGCCGTTGAGTGAATACCGGCAGCAACTGCATCAGATCGCGGAGCGCGTCCACTCCCTTGAGCAACATCCCGGGGAAGCAGGCAGCGTAGTAGCTGCCATTCCCGATCAGGTAACAGTAGATACGGGTACTGCCAAAGTCACGGTCAACTATCGCGACCTGAAGAACGAACTGACGGAACTCTCGAGGCCTGACGCCAAACAGAAGGCCCAACGTCTGCAACAGACTGAGACCTATCTTCTCCGCCTGGAGAGCGATGCCGCAGGCTACGACAAACTTCCCGCAGATGTTCCGGATGCCCGTCAGAAGCTCGGGCAGATTCTTTCCCGGCGTGAATTCAGACATGTCCGCGAACCGGGGCTGACAGCCACACTGCTCTCGGAGCTTTATCACTGGTTGAGCCGCCTTCTCAGCCTTCTTCACTTTGGACGGCTTGGCGGGTTCAGTGTGCTGCAGGTGTTGGTCTACGTTCTCATTGGGGTCGCTCTCTTACTGCTGCTGTTCTGGACCATCAACCACTTGCGCCGGAAACAAGAGGAACCGCCGGTGCGTGAGATCATACCCTTTTCGCCATCCGCCCGGAACTGGCGCGCATGGCTGGCCGAGGCAAAAGCGAACGCTGACCGGCAGGACTGGCGCAACGCCATCCATTTTGCTTACTGGGCAGGAATTTCTTTTCTGGAATCGGGAGGCGCGTGGAAACCCAACCGCGCTCGAACCCCGCGCGAATATCTGCGCCTGCTGAGTTCACGAAATCCGAATTTTCCTCCGCTTTCCAGCCTGACTCGAAAGTTTGAAATCGTTTGGTATGGAGACCGGCCCGCGGCGCAGGAGGATTTCGAAGAGTCGCTGGGGCAACTGGAGAAGCTGGGATGCCGTTGAAGCTTCCAGCCAGTGATCGCCGGCTGCTGCTGTGGGCCGGGGGCATTATTCTTGTGCTTGTAGTTGCGCTTGCGGTGCAATCGTCAGACCAGGGGGAATCCATGATTCCCAGTTCGTATTCCTCCGGATCGCACGGCGCAAAAGCCGCTTACCTGCTGCTCAAGGAAGAAGGCTACAACGTCGAGCGCTGGGAACAGTCCCCGGACGCGCTGCCGGCGGACGCCGCGAATACGACGCTGGTGATGGCGTATCCCTTCACCCCGCCGACAGGAGAGGAAAAGGCGTCATTGCAGCTCTACCTAAGCCGCGGAGGGAGGATTCTGGCTACCAGTTCGACGGCTTCTTTGTTTTTACCCGGGGCGGAAACCGTACCAGAGCCGCTGGCTGGACCCGCCTGGAAGACATTACAGCCGCAGTTGTTGACGCCGTTGACCCGCGGCGGCGCCATCAAGATGATTCCTGGCGCATATTGGAAACACAGCTCAACCTGCTGCCTGGTCCACTATGCCGATGGGGTCCGTCCCGTGGTGGTTTCCTACCGGGTGGGAAAGGGTGAGGTGATCTGGTGGGCATCAGCAACCCCGCTCACCAACGCAGGCATTACGGCAGCGGGTAACCTGCCTCTACTCCTCAATTCGCTGGGCAACAGCAGGGACGTGCGCATCCTCTGGGACGAATACTTTCACGGCTACCGGGAGAGCCTGGGGGCATACATGCGTCAGCCACCGCTTACGTTCGGGCTGCTGCAATGCTTTCTTCTGCTGGGAGTTCTGTTGCTCACGTTTTCAAGGCGCAGCCTGCCGACCCATCCGGCCCAGGATCGATCCCGCCTATCGCCGCTTGAGTTTGTACAAACACTGGGCGGGTTGTACCGGAAGGCTTCAGCCACTCGTGCCGCCCTTGAGGTTCCGTATGTCCGATTTCGTACAATCGTGACAAGGCGTCTGGGGCTGAAGCCGGACATTCCGGCAGAGGCGCTGGCGCGCTCCGTGAGGAATCGGTTCGGGTACAAGGATGACAGCCTGTCTGGACTCTTGCGCACAATCGAAGTTGCTTTGCAGGAAGATCAGCCCGGCGAGCAGACCGTGTTGCATCTCACGCAGGAACTCAATCAGCACATGCAAAATTTGAAACTCCTACAGGAGAACGTCACTCATGGAGAACGTGTCCCGGGTTTTGAAGCACGGGCGAAGTGAACTGGGGAAAGCGATTGTCGGACAGGAGGAGATGGTCAACCAGTGTCTTCTCACCATCCTATGCGGCGGCCACGCTCTGCTGGAAGGCGTACCGGGCATAGCCAAGACGCTGGTCATCAAATGCTTTGCCCGCCTGTTTGATCTGGAGTTCCGCCGCGTGCAGTGTACTTCTGACCTTATGCCGGCGGACATCATCGGCAGCAACGTCCTCAATCTGGCCACCAGCACGTTCGCTCTTCACCGCGGCCCGCTCTTTACAGATTTGCTCCTGGCCGATGAAGTCAACCGCATGCCCCCGCGAACACAGGCCGCGCTGCTGGAAGCCATGGAAGAAAG
>JBLMYN010000357.1:0-2841 GCA_050258305.1 Actinomycetota bacterium | reverse complement strand
TGGAGCAATATGGGCGGCCGCTGGCGTTTTACACCGACAAGGCGAGTCTGTTTCGCAACAACGAGAAGCGGCGGCGGGACGAGCCGGGGGTGGATCAGGACCCGGCCGAGATGCCGCCGACGCAGATCGGCCGGGCGCTACGCGAACTGGACATCACCTGGATTGCGGCGCACAGCGCCCAAGCCAAAGGGCGGATTGAAAGAAGTTTCGATACGGCGCAAGACCGTCTGGTGAAAGAGTTGCGCGTGGCCGGCGTGAAAACTCTGCAACAAGCCAACGAGTATCTGGAGAAAGAGTTCTTGCCCTGGTGGAACCGGACCCTGGTGGTGGAACCCGCCAGCGCGGATGATGCCCACCGGAAGCTGGGCAAAGGCTACGACTTGGCGGCGATTTTGAGCCACGTGGAAACGCGCCAGGTGAAGAACGATTACACCATTCAGTTCCAAGGACACCGTTACGGGATTCGATCTGAATCCATCTCGACGGGCCTACGGGGCGGGGAGGTTCGTGTCGAGAAACGCCTGGATGGCGCCGTAGCGATTCGTTTCCGAGACCGCTATTTACGCGTGTCGCTTTGCACCGTCGCACCAAAGGCCGCCGTGCCGGTCAAGGCGAAGACCGCCAGGCGGAAGTCCGGCGACCGTTCTCGACCGCGTCCAAAAAGCGGCTGGATGAAAGGCTTCTGGGAAAAACCGGCGCCGCCTATTGGCAGGGCGATTGAAATTTCTAATGCGACCAGCTGAATCAACCAGGCCACGGAGATGGCGGGAAGGCAAAGTTCGCCCTGTACCGGGAAACCCTCCGCACGACCCACCGGTAAGCAGGGGGATTTTTTCATCGTTAGAGGAGAGTTTGCGACGATCCCTCGCCCGCCACTCCTTGCCGCAACTGCAAAGAACCATACTGGGCGCCCAGTATGCGTTTTCCAAGGCATGGCGGAATCTATCTGGTCCGATGTGGTTTCACAATCAAAGCCAAACCCTGGGGCGGGACCGTGCCGCCTCCCGCTGGTCGGCCCCGAGCCCAGGTAGCAGAACGCGCCGGGAGGATCGCGCTCCATCTCATCGTCCGCAGATGAGTTCCGGCCGGCTATTCCTTGATCGGGTTGGTCGCCACCAGAGCCCGTCTCCGCTTCACCGGCGACCGCATCATAACACGCACGTCTCCGGAGGCCAGGCAAAAGGGGACATTTCTACTTTGCTGGGGAGGGTGACATTTCTCTCCTGAAAATTCGTGGCAATCGCCGGGCTGCAGGTGGCGAATACCGACTACGCTGAGGGTTGAAGGGAAACCTGGTGTCCCAACTTTTCCAGACGCTTTACTAAACGCCGCGTGAGCCGGTCTCGGTTCAGGCGATCGAAGTAATCCTCACCGAGGTCGGTATATCTTTTCCCAGTCCACAACAATATGTAGCCGGTGGTTAACAACGCGTGGGCTATTGCAACAATCGCTCGTTTCTTTCCTTTCCGGGCGGCCAGCCGGTGGTAGAACGCTTTGAAGTACGAGCCTTTTTTCATGCCGGCCCCCCAAGCGGACTGAGCGAGAGCGCGTCGCAGCCAGACATTGCCCTGTCGTGTTCGCCCGCTTTTCCGCTTACCAGCGCTCTCCTCCTGCCCCGGGCACAAACCTGCCCACGAAGCCGCATGTGCCGCCGTGGGAAACTGTGCCATGTCCGGGCCCATTTCCGCGACGATCGTCCAAGCGCTGATCCGGTCAATTCCCGGAAGACTCGTCCATGTCTCTATCGCCGCCGCGAAAGGGCGCATTTGTTCCTCGATGCGTTCCTCGAACTTGTGGATTCGCGCCGCCAGTTCGTCCCATAACGCCATCCACTGCTCGATCAGGAAGCGGTGGTGTTGGTTCAGAGTTCCGGTAGCGGCCTGCTGCAATACCGGGATCTTTCCGCGCAGGCGTTTGCGGGCCAGTTGTGCCAGAGCCGCTGGATCCGATTCCCCGCCCACCATGGCTCGCAGCATCTCCCGGCCAGAAACCCCCATCACGTCCGACATCACGCTGCTGAGTTTCAGGTTGGCGTCCTCCAATACCTTCCGAATCCGATTCCCAATCCGTACCTGCTCCTGCTTCAGCGTGGCCCGACTCCGCGTCAGATCCCGCAGTTGCTGAATGGGCTGCGGCGGCACGAAACTGCCCTGCAGCAGGCCATGTTGCAAGAAATCCGCAATCCGCTCACCATCCTTTAGGTCCGTCTTCCTGCCCCGCAGAGCCCGCACTTGCGTCGGGTTGGCCAGCAGCAATTCGAACTGCCCCTCCAATATGTGCCACACCGGTTTCCAGTACACGCCCGTGGCTTCCATCGCCACGTGCGTTACCTGATGCTGGTGTAGCCAGTCGACCAAACGCAAAAGCTCCACGGTGGTGGTGCCACAGCGCAGCTTATGCTTGTCGCTTTTACCTCCCTCTTTGATCGTGACGCACACCGCCAGACTCGCCTGATGCACATCGATTCCGCAACAGCGCGCGTGAACCACTTCCATATCGCCTCCTTGCCTGCGCTCTGGAAGACGCTCAAAAACGTAATCTCTCCTGCGTGCTTCGGCTTACCTTTCACGGCAAGCTTCTGCGACAATTCGTTGTGCAGACAGGCGTCTGGACCAAACTACTTTTCGGGCTTTGACAGCGCCACTGAAATGTACGGCCTCTATCCACAGCGCATACTCTCTCCTACCGCCTTTCTGCTCTCGTGTCCATTTTCATTCTTCGTTGTCTGCCGCAGGCGGGTGTCCAACTACTTTGCTCCAAGGTGACATTACTCTCCTGAAAATTCGTGGCAATCGCCGGGCTGCAGGTGGCGAATACCGACTACGCTGAGGGTTGAAGGGA
>JBLMYN010000356.1:0-4004 GCA_050258305.1 Actinomycetota bacterium | reverse complement strand
CGCGCTTCGAGCCGCTTCTTGTTCAGGTTCTCGAGCTCGCCCCGCAGGTCCTGGTCAGGCGCGCTTTGCAGTTCGGCGGTGACGCGCGCAATATCCTCTTCCGCCTGTTGCAGCCGTTCCTTGATGCGGGCGCGAAACTCATCAGTCTTCTCGCGCAATTGCTGGTCTGTGAGCTTCTGCAGCTCCGGCTCCATCGCCCCAATTTCCTCGACCAGCGGACGCATCCGCTTGATGTCACGTTCGTTCTGAGTGCCAAAAATGCTGGCGGCCAATTTCCCTATCAATCTGTTTCCTTTATCTCTTGTCCTGCTCCGGACCTCACTGGTCAGTCTTCAGGTCTTTACGCTCAGGAGCTTCAACCCCTGAGCGGAGCATTCTTCAATCTTACTCGCCGGAGCGCCGCCTGGCGCTCGGTTTCGTGTTGATCCTTGCTGAGAGAACCTGAATTCAAGCCTAGCATATTGGATGCTCCAGCCCTCCCAGAGTCGCTTCGCGTGCTCCTGCACGATGATTCCTCGACGCCAGATTTACGATTTCGGCGATCACGTTGCGATCTCGGCGATGCGCCGCCCCCTCCCCCTATCGTCAATCAGGAAAACAAAGCACTTACGCAACGGCACCCCAGGTTCACCCCGGGGTGGCATCCCTTTAACCCCGGCTATGAGTCTGTCCACCCCAGGGTCAATCGGGGTGACATCCACCGTAACGCTTATCAGGATAAGTCGCTGCATACAAACGACTTAATATATCATAGAATGACGCCGACAGTCAACAAAAAAGCGAAGCTGACGCCCGCCGACGTGGCTGTCGTGTCGATTCTCGGGGCCTCTATGCGCTCCGTCCGAAGCCCCGCCGGTATTTGCCGAGAGGTATCTCAAGACACTGGGAAAGACATGAGACTACGAGGACGACAATCCAAAAAAGGCCTGCATTCAAGGGGACCAGGTCGGGCAGGGCCAGCGCCAGATAGAGAGCGCCCAGGATATAGAGAGGACCCGTGAAGTAGCAGTGCCACCGGCCACACCGGGCGGCGTTGGCCATACAACCTCCGCCCGCGATCAGCAATGCCGGAATCCACAGCCACCCGCGCGCAACCGGCCAGGAAAAACCGGCTATGACCAGAGCAGCCGGCAGATACCAAAGCAGCCAGGCAATCTTCCGTGACGTCAAATCGTTGGCATTCGAATTTGGAGCACAGCAATCAGTCATCTCGAACCTCACCTGCGAGTAAGATCCGCAAACAGATTCGAGCCGCAACAGTTACCCTTAACCTATATCTTATACTCCGCGTTGCAGCGCCGGGGACGAAGAATGGCGCCCGATGCGATGGGTGCACTTATCGCAAGGGTGCTTTGCCCGCCATGCCGGGCAATAGCGTTCTGGCTGGAAAGGCTCCAAGGTGCATCACAGAGAGGACCGATTGCGCCTTCTTTGTGCGCCCATCACAATTGTCCTGTGATCCAGCGCACAGCCGTTCTCCTCCCCGATCACCTATGGTCATTCAAATCGTCCAATCCCCCAGACGAGCTGTTCCATCCCCCGCGTCCATGCCTTCGATTTCCGCGTTTGAAGGAGGCTATTATGCTGACGCTGGTCCAGGATCTACGATACGGCCTGCGCACTCTGCGCAACTCTCCTGCTTTCGCCGTAATCGCCGTGTTCACGCTGGCGCTCGGCATCGGCGCGAACGTGGCCATCTTCAGCTTTGTCGACGGGCTCTGGCTCCATCCCATGCCGGTGCCGCACAATGAGCAACTGGTGCGCATCTTCACCAGCGCGCCCACCAGCAGCGGAGAAATTGAACAGGGCCTGAACTCAATCCCCGATTTTGAGGACCTGCGCGCCGCCACCTCCCTTTCCGGCGTGGCCCTTTTGGAGAGACGTGGCGCGCTGTACGACGATGGTTCGCAAAACCGCCTGGTCAGCGCCGCCGTGGTCAGCAACAACTTCTTTGATGTCCTGCGTCCCGCGCCCGCCTGGGGTCGCACGTTTACCGGGGCAGAATTGCGCTCCTCTACGGCGTTTCCCATCGTGATCAGCTATCCCTGCTGGCGGCGCGCTTTCAACTCGGATCCTGCGATTGTCGGCCGCAGCATAACTCTGAGCCGCCGGTCTGTGGTCGTCCTGGGCGTTCTGCCCCGCAGTTTTCGCGGCACTGAAGCGCTCATGGTTCCGGACGTCTGGATTCCTTTTGCCACCTGGCTGCAGCAGAGTCCTGGCGACCGATACCGGCAAACCGAGCGTGACTTCCGCGACTACGAAATTTTCGGGCGTCTGCGTGAAGGCGTAACGCTGCGGCAGGCGCGGGCCGAACTCTCCGGCATCGCAGCGCGGCTCGCGATAGCCTTTCCCAAAACCAACAGCAACAGGCGATTCACGGCCGTTTTCGAATCCGATGCGCACGGCGAGGGCCCTGCCCGGCTTGGACTTCTCCTCCTCGGAGTCGCCGCCATCGTGCTGATGATTGCGTGCGCTAATGTCGCCGGGCTGCTCATTGCGCGCGGCGAATACCGCCGCAGGGAGATCGCCACCAGGATTGCGCTGGGCGGGAGCCGCAGCAGGATCATTCGTCAATTGCTGGCCGAAAGCATGATCCTCGCGGTCGTTGGAGGCGCGGCCGCGGTTCTCCTGGGCCATTGGGTGCTGCAGGTTCTGCCTTCACTCATGCCGCAAAGCAGCATGCCGATTGGCGTGGACGCCTATATCAGCAGCCGCGGACTGCTGGTTGCGGCGGCGGCGGTTGTGGCCTCGCTCTTTCTCTCAACTCTTTCGCCGGCACTGCTGGCCACCCGTGTCGCTCCATCCTCGGTCCTGAAATCTGGCATCCCGCAGGCAGGCCGCGCGCGAGTGCTCACACGCACGGCCCTGGTGACCGCCCAGGTGGCGCTCTCACTCGCGCTCGCGGTTTGCACCGGTTTGCTGCTGCTTTCCTGGTGGAACGGCTTGAGGATGAACCCCGGGTTCAACGCTCACCAGCGGATGCTGGTGGTTGACTTTAGTCCTGGCGTGAAGAACGGTCTTGGCAGCGAGCAACTCACGAATGAGCTTCGCCGCCGCCTGGAAGCTCTGCCCGGTGTCACCGGAACCGCCGCCGCGTTGCGCGTTCCCTTTGGGATGAGCGGCTCCGGTATAACGCACAAAGTTTTTACCTTACAGGCCCCTTCTTCACCGGACGGCATAACCATCCACGCCGCTCCGGTCGGCGACCGCTACTTTGAAGTTCTGGGAACGCGCATTTTACACGGACGGGCCATCAACCGGCATGACCTGGAAACTCATGCCCGGGTGGTTGTTGTGAACCAGCAAATGGCCGCGCGGCTCTGGCCAGACCAGGACCCGGTCGGTCGCATGGTCCGGCTCGACAAAGTGAATGCCGAACCCTATGAAGTGATCGGGGTGGCAGAGAACGGCAAGTATAACGAAATTCAGGAAGACGCGATGCCGTATTTCTTCCTGCCTATGGGTCCCGAAGACTACGGAGAGGTGGAGATGGCAATCCGGACTGTCTCCGACCCGGCCGCTCTTGCCGGCTCCTTCCGCAGGAATCTGCGCGACTTGAATCCTGATGCGGCCATCATTGAGCTCATCACGCTTCGCGAACACATCCATCAGGCACTGTACATTCAGAGCCTCTCTTCACGCCTCATAGGCGCCATTGGCGCTCTGGGGCTTGTACTGGCGGCGGTGGGAATCTTCGGCCTGATGTCGTTTGTTGTCGGCCATCGCCGGCAGGAGATCGGCGTGCGCATGGCTCTTGGCTCGCAACGCCCTGCCATTTTCAATCTTATCCTGCGCTTTGCCTTGCGGCTCACCGCCATCGGGCTGCTGATCGGGATCCCAGGCGCTCTCGCCGCAGGATATGCCCTTCGCGCGCTGCTCGTGGGAGTTGCCCCCGCGAACATGGCTGTATTCGCCGTGTCAGTCCTGGTATTGCTGATCGCAGCATTCCTGGCTGCCCTGCTCCCCGCTGCGCGCGCCGTTCATGTTGACCCGATCACAGCATT
>JBLMYN010000355.1:0-12577 GCA_050258305.1 Actinomycetota bacterium | reverse complement strand
TTAAGGGCCAGAGACCCGGAAGCTCTGGCCCTTAAACTTTCTGAGATCATCCGCAAAAAAATTTTGTGGCGGCCTTGAAACGCTCGCGCCACGACCTTCACTACATATACAGGATGAACGGAGAAGCACTTGGCTGGCGGTGGATTGCCAAGGGGGTGTCGCCGCCAGCCGAACTTCCCAAAAAAGTAACTCCTTTTGCCTCTTCAGAAAGACGGGCGCGACTTCAAGTGGTCGCGCCCTTGCTTATTTCAAATCGCTTTGTTTCTCCCGATTCGCAACGACCTCCCCACCTGTGGAATAATCAAATTTGAGAAATTGAAATGCCTGCAACCAGTGCGGTTTGAGCGCATCTCTAAATTGAAAGCCTTACGACGGATTTTTGATTTAGGCTAGTTTTGTGCGGACAGCGCTTGGCTTGACTGTCCAATCTCCCCCTGAAGGAGTTCCAACGACAATGGCCAGTTCTCTCACAGTGCCTCAGGTCACGGAACAGAGCAAGAGCCTCAAGGACGCCGGCGACATCGACCAGCTCTCCATCAATACCATTCGCACATTGGCCATGGACGCGGTGCAGCAGGCCAACTCCGGCCATCCCGGCACGCCCATGGCCCTTGCGCCCATCGCGTATGCACTCTGGCAGCGTCTGCTGCGCTACGATCCTGCGGACCCCATCTGGCCGAACCGAGACCGCTTTGTGCTCTCCAACGGACACGCCTCCATGCTCCTGTATGCCCTGCTGCATCTCACAGGCGTAAAGGCTGTAAATCCGAACTATGAAATCGTCGGCGATCTTGCCGTTACGCTTGAGGACATAAAGCGCTTCCGCCAGCTCGACAGCAAAACGCCTGGCCATCCCGAATACCGGTTCGTCTCCGGAGTTGAGACCACAACCGGCCCTCTTGGACAGGGTGTGGCGAACAGCGTCGGCATGGCGATTTCCGAACGCTGGCTCGCTTCATACTTCAACAAGCCCGGTTACGAGTTGTTCAATTACAACGTGTACGCGTTTTGCGGCGACGGCGACATGATGGAAGGCGTCTCCTCTGAGGCGGCGTCTCTCGCCGGGCATCTCAGGCTCTCAAATCTCTGCTGGATCTACGACAACAACCACATCACCATCGAGGGCAAGACTTCTCTCGCCTTCAGTGAAGACATCGCCGCCCGGTTCATGGGATACGGCTGGAATGTCACGCGCGTTGGCGATGCGAACGACCTCGGGCTTTTCATGCGAGCGCTGGAATCCTTCCAGAACACGAATGATCGCCCGACGTTCATTATTGTCGATAGCCACATCGCTTACGGCGCACCCCACAAACAGGACACGCGTGAAGCGCACGGAGAACCTCTGGGAGAGGAAGAGATCCGGTTGGCGAAACGTACTTACGGCTGGCCCGAGGACGCCAAATTCCTGGTCCCTGATGGGGTAAGAGAAAACTTCGCCAACGGAATCGGTAAGCGCGGCCATGATCTGCGTGTCGCCTGGCAGCAGATGCTCGAGCGCTACAAAAAAGATTATCCCGCCCTGGCGGATCACCTCTACCGCATGCAACACCGCCTGTTACCGGATGGCTGGGACAAGAATCTGCCGGCCTTCCCTGCTGATCCCAAGGGCCTGGCGACACGCGACTCGGCCGGTAAAGTGCTCAACGTCCTGGCGCAGAACGTTCCCTGGCTCATGGGAGGCTCCGCCGACCTGGCGCCCTCCACTAAAACGCTGCTGAAGGATTCCACTGATTTCGAGGCCGGCCAGTACAGCGGCAGAAACTTTCACTTCGGAATTCGTGAGCATGCCATGTGCTCCATCCTTAATGGCATGTCGTTATCCAAGGTCCGGCCGTACGGTTCCAGCTTCCTGATCTTCAGCGACTATTCAAAACCCCCCATGCGTCTGGCGGCGCTTATGGAGCTCCCGGTCATCTATGTGTTCACGCATGACTCCATCGGTGTGGGCGAAGACGGGCCAACCCACCAACCCGTAGAGCAGCTTGCATCGCTGCGGGCAATCCCTGGGTTCATGGTTATGCGTCCGGCAGACGCGAATGAAGTTACGGAGGCCTGGAAGGTCATCATGCAGCTCCGCCATGAGCCTGTGGCGCTGGTGCTTACGCGGCAAGCGCTGCCGACGATCGATCGCACAAAGTACGCCTCGGCCGCGGGCGTGGCCAAAGGCGCCTATGTCATTGCCGAGGCAAAGGGCGGCAAGCCGGAAGTGATTCTGATGGCTACGGGAAGCGAGGTATCGCTTTGCCTCTCGGCCTATGAACAGCTCAGTGCCGAAGGCCGCAAGGTGCGCGTGGTCAGCATGCCGTCATGGGAAGTGTTTGATAAACAGCCTGCGGACTACCGGGAGAGCGTCTTGCCCGGAGACGTAACCGCCCGCATTTCCGTGGAGCAGGCATGCACAATGGGATGGGCCCGCTACGTTGGGCCCGCGGGCAAAAGCATCGGCATGAAGACATTTGGAGCTTCGGCCCCACTGAAGGAGCTGCAGAAGAAATTCGGCTTTACTCCGGAGGCAGTTGTCGCCGCCGCCCGGGAGTTGCTCAAAGGCTGAAGGCGACAGCACAATTTAGAAGAGAACAATGCGGATCACTCTCGCATCGGACCATGCCGGGTTTCAACTCAAGCAATTGCTCGCTGAGTTTCTGCGCCGGGAGGGCCAGGTGGTGGTCGATGCCGGTACGCACAGCACTGATCCGGTGGATTATCCGGACTTCGCGGAAGCTCTGGCGCTCAGCATTTTGCATGGCGAGTCCGAACGCGGCATCCTCATCTGCGGCAGCGGCGTGGGCGCATCTGTTGCCGCCAACAAGGTTCCCGGCATCCGCGCGGGCCTTTGCCACGATGCCTATTCCGCCCACCAGGGCGTGGAGCACGATGATATGAACGTGCTCGTGCTTGGCGCCCGGGTGATTGGACCGGAACTGGCCAAAGATCTCTGCATTCATTTCCTCAATGCGCGGTTTACCGGTGAAGAGCGCCATCGCCGGCGGCTGAAAAAGATCGCCGCCATTGAACAACGTTATTGTCCACAACCAGCCCTGAAGGAGAACGAGTCATGAATCCGGTTTCTACTGTGGAAAAAAATCAGGTCGGAGCGGCGACGAAGAACCCTCTGCTGCAACTCAAAGACATCGGCCAGTCCGTCTGGCTTGACTACATCCGCCGCAACCTGTTTACCAGCGGCGAATTGCAGCGGCTCATCGAAAACGACGGCCTGTGCGGCATCACTTCCAACCCTTCCATTTTTGAAAAGGCCATCGCCGGCAGCACGGACTACACGGACATTCTTGAGAAGCTCCGCGCGCAAAACCTGAGCGCCGGTGAGATCTTTGAGCGCATCGCCATTCGCGATATCCAGGATGCGGCCGACATGCTGCGTCCCGTGTACCAGGCTACCAACCGTCGTGACGGCTATGTAAGCCTTGAAGTCTCGCCCACCCTGGCGCGCAATACGCAAGGAACCATTGAAGAAGCCCGCCGCCTATGGAAGAGCGTGGGCCGCGAAAACATCATGATCAAGGTTCCAGGAACCGATGAGGGGGTGCCTGCCGTTCGCCAGTTAACCAGCGAAGGCGTGAATGTAAACATCACTCTCCTGTTTGCTCAGGAGGCCTACGCCAAAGTGGCAGAAGCGTTTATGGCGGGTCTGGAAGACCGTGCGGGCAGGGGCGAGGACATCAGCAAACTGGCCAGCGTGGCCAGCTTCTTCGTCAGCCGCATCGACACGCTGGTGGACTCCACAATTCAAAACAAACTGAAGACGGAAACTGATCCACAGAAAAAACAGTTGCTGGCCTCGCTGCAAGGCAAAGTGGCAATTGCCAATGCAAAGGAAGCATATGAGAAATACGAAAAAATGATCGCCGGCCCGCGATGGAAAGCTCTTGCCGCCAAAGGCGCGCAGACGCAGCGGCTGCTTTGGGCCAGCACCAGCACCAAGAACCCTGCCTACCGAGACGTTCTCTACATTGAAGAACTGATCGGCCCTGACACGGTGAATACCATTCCTCCAGCCACCATGGACGCCTTCCGCGAGCATGGCCGCGTGGCGCGTACCATCGACTCTGATCTCACTGCAGCTCACAAGACAATGGGGGATCTCGCCAAAGCTGGAATCTCCATGGAACAAGTCACGACGCAGATTCTCAACGATGGAATCAGGCTGTTTGACGAAGCCTTTGAAAAGCTGCTTGCGGCAGTGGAAGAAAAAAAAACTTCACCGGTAAAGGCCAAGCCTAAGATTCACTGCCAGAAACTGGAATTACCTCAGCAACTCCAGCAGGCAGTGGACGCCACCGTCAATGACTGGAAGGCCAACGATAAGGTAAACCGGCTGTGGAAGGGCGATACCTCTCTTTGGGCGAAAGACGGTGAAGACAAATGGCTGGGCTGGCTGCGCATTGCCCATGAGCAGGCCAACGAACTGGGGCCTCTGGCCAACTTCGCTCAGGACGTAACGAAATCCGGCTTTACCCACGCGCTGCTGTTGGGCATGGGCGGCTCCAGCCTCTGTCCTGAGGTTCTCAAGGTAACGTTCGGAAAGCAGCCGGGGTATCCCCAGCTTCATGTGCTCGACTCAACCGATCCGGCACAAATTAAAGCCATCGAAAAACAGATTGACCCCGTCAAAACAGTCTTCCTCGTGGCCAGCAAGTCCGGCAGTACCCTGGAGCCCAACATCTTCAAGCAATACTTCTTTGATGTCGCGGAGAAAGCGGCGGGAAAAGGCAATGCCGGGAAGCAGTTTGTCGCCATCACGGATCCTGGCTCGAAGATGCAAAAGGTCGCCGAAGGCGACCACTTCCGTCACATCTTCTTCGGAGTCCCCAGCATAGGCGGCCGTTACTCCGCGCTGTCTAATTTTGGCCTTGTGCCGGGAGCAGTAATGGGCCTGGACCTTCGCAGATTCCTTGACCGCACGGACGAGATGGTCCAGGCGTGCGCGGCTACGGTAGCAGCAGACCAGAATCCGGGCGTCATGCTGGGTGCAGCTCTCGGCACGCTGGCCAGGATGGGACGGAACAAAGTCACAATCGTGACCTCCCCGAAGATTTATGACCTGGGCGCATGGCTGGAGCAGTTGCTGGCGGAAAGCACAGGCAAGCAAGGCAAAGGGCTCATCCCCGTGGACCGCGAACAACTGGGCGGCCCTGAGGTCTACGGCAATGATCGCGTGTTCGTGTTCTTGCGTCTCGCCGGCGACAACAACACGGCCCGGCAGCAGAAACTGGATGCGCTGAAGAATGCCGGCCAGCCGGTGATTACAATCGACGTGGCGGATGTCTACGATACTGGCCAGGAGTTTTTCCGCTGGGAGATCGCTACAGCCGTGGCCGGATCGATTCTCGGCATCAACGCCTTTAACCAGCCGGACGTTGAAGCCAGCAAAGTGGTTACACGACAGCTTACTGAGCAGTATGAAAAAACCGGAAAGCTTCCGAGTGAAACTCCGCTGCTTGAGCAGGATGGAATCAAGTTCTTCACGGATGATCGCAACGCGCAAAAACTTCGCCAGCTTGCAGGCAATCAACTGACGCTTGCGGCCCTGCTGCGCGCTCATCTGGGCCAGATCAGCGCCGGGGATTATTGTGCCCTGCTCAGCTACATAGAAATGAATGGCGCGCACGAAGAGAAGCTGCAGGCCATGCGGCACGCCATCCGTGATAGTAAGCGCGTGGCCACCTGCCTTGGCTTCGGACCACGTTTCCTGCACTCCACGGGACAAGCTTACAAAGGTGGCCCGAACACAGGTGTATTCCTGCAAATCACCTGTGACGATGCCATTGACCTGCCGGTTCCCGGACAGAAATATACTTTCGGAGTGGTAAAGGCGGCCCAGGCTCGCGGCGACTTCCAGGTGTTGGCTGACCGCGGACGCAGAGCTTTGCGCGTGCATTTGCCTGCGGACGTGAAGAGTGGATTGGACAAGCTGGCACGGGCTGTGGCGGAAGCGTTGTCTTAGTGGCTGGAATTCCCGACCACAGGTGTGAGGGACCAATATCGATTGATCTAGTTTACCGGCAGGAAAGGAATGATATCGAAGCTCGAGAGTTGGTATACGGCACGATGCGATGGCGAGTGGGAACACGCCTACGGGATAACAATTGATACGCTCGATAATCCGGGATGGCGTGTGAAGATTGATCTTAAGCAGACGAGCCGGGAAGATGCAGAATGCAAGAGAACTCGTATTGAGCGCGGTGATCAAGATTGGATTGAATACTGGGCGGAAAAGCATCAGTTCCATATCGCCTGTGGGCCACAGAACCTGTCTGAGGCCATCAGCATCTTTGCCGACTGGTTTGATTCCATCAGTTGACCAATTTTTGAGCATAGCGATCCCTCGCTACGCTCGGGATTTTTAGAGAGTTCAAATAGAAAGGCGGACAGATGCAACTAGGAATGGTAGGTCTTGGCCGGATGGGCAGCAACATGGTCCGGCGACTCATGCAGGGAGGGCATCAATGCGTTGTCACCGATCTGAGCGCGCAGGCTGTGGCCGAAATGGCCAAAGAAGGGGCGACCGGCTCAACTTCACTCGATGACTTCGTTGCCAAACTAACAAAGCCTCGCGCCACCTGGGTGATGGTTCCAGCAGGTAGTCCGACGGAGCAAACTGTCAACGCACTGGCACAGCGGTTTGAAGCCGGCGATACCATCATTGACGGCGGCAATTCTTACTTCAAAGATGACGTGCGCCGTTCGCAGAAGCTGAAAGAGCGCGGCATCCATTATCTTGACGTCGGCACCAGTGGCGGCGTCTGGGGCCTGGAACGCGGCTACTGCATGATGATTGGAGGTCCCAAAGAAGCTGTTGAGCGGCTTGATCCCATCTTCCGCACCCTTGCTCCCGGTCTTGGCGATATTTCCAGAACGCCCGGCCGCGAGAAGCTGGACGGCACCGCGGAACTGGGATACCTGTACTGCGGACCTTCCGGAGCCGGGCACTTTGTCAAGATGGTGCACAACGGCATCGAATACGGATTGATGCAGGCGTATGCCGAAGGCTTTGATATTTTCCGCAACGCCACTTCTGAAAATCTTCCCAAAGAACATCGCTATGACCTGAACCTCGCCGATGTCGCTGAGGTCTGGAGGCGCGGCAGTGTGATTTCGTCCTGGCTGCTGGACCTTACTGCAATGGCACTGGTGGAGAATCCGGCGCTTTCCGAATATACCGGCTTTGTCCAGGATTCGGGGGAGGGTCGCTGGACCATCAACGCCGCCATTGAAGAAGCAGTGCCTGCTGAAGTTCTTTCCGCTGCGCTTTATACGCGCTTCCGTTCACGGCAGCAACACACCTTTGCGGAAAAGGTTCTGAGCGCCATGCGGCAGAAATTCGGCGGCCACATTGAACAGAAGAAATCCGGCGCCTAATCAGGAGAACACCCCATATGCCACAAAGCATTGAACGAGAACTGCCCACTCTAGAGCATGCGCCTTCCGGGGCCCCACGCCAGGCGGGTCCGTGCGTGATGGTGATTTTTGGAGCCACAGGAGACCTCACCGCCCGGAAGTTGATGCCTGCTCTCTACAACCTTGCCAAGAGCAATCTCCTCTCACGCGAGTTTGCCATTGTAGGCGCTGCGCGTAATGAGTACACGACAGACCAGTTCCGCCAGATTATAGGAGAAAAGCTGCAAAACTTTGCCACCAGCAGCGTTGACCAGGACATGAAGGACTGGCTTCTCAGACGGATCTATTACGTTTCTGGCGCGTTCGATGATGCAAAGATGTATGAGCGCCTTGGCCAGACCCTGAACGAGGTGGACAAAACCCACAATACTCATGGCAATTATTTTTTCTATCTCGCCACCAGCCCGGTTTTCTTCGGCTTGATCGTTGACCAGCTCGGCGCCTCCGAGCTTGCCTGCGAAAACGACGGCCACTGGCGCCGGATCGTGTTTGAAAAGCCTTTCGGTAATGATCTGGACTCAGCCAAGGCGCTGAACCGCCAGGTGCGGAAGGTCCTGGGTGAAGATCAGATCTACCGCATCGATCACTATCTCGGCAAGGAAACCGTTCAGAACATCCTGGTGTTCCGCTTCGGCAACGGCATTTTCGAACCCATCTGGAACCGCCGTTACGTCGATCACGTGCAGATCACCGTGGCTGAGACCGTTGGCGTGGAACAGCGCGGCGGCTATTTCGATATGGCGGGAACTTTGCGCGACATGGTCCCCAACCATCTCTTCCAGTTGCTCTCGCTCACCACCATGGAACCACCGATTTCGTTCAGTTCAGAGGCGGTCCATGACGAGCAATCAAAGATCCTGCACGCGATTCAGCCCTTGGCCGCCGAAGACGTGCTGCGCTACGCGGTGCGCGGGCAGTACGGCGCAGGCGACATCAATGGCGAACGCCTTCCAGGATATCGCCAGGAGGCGGGAGTTCCTCCGGATTCAAAAACGGAAACATTTGTCGCTTTGAAACTGCTGATTGACAACTGGCGCTGGGCAGGTGTGCCTCTCTACCTGCGCACGGGCAAGAGACTGGGCTCTCGCCATACGGAAGTTGCCATCCAGTTCAAACGAGCGCCGCTGGTCCTGTTCCGTGATACCCCGATCAGTACTCTTAAGCCCAATCAGTTGGTGCTGCATATGGCGCCGGAAGAAGGAATCTCTCTGCGCTTCGGAGCCAAAGTGCCGGGCGCGCAAATGAAAATCGGCTCAGTGGAAATGGATTTCAAGTACACCGACTATTTCGGCACGAATCCCAACACGGGCTATGAAATCCTTCTGTATGACGGCATCATGGGTGACCAGACTCTTTTCCAGCGCGCCGACATGGTGGAAGCAGGATGGGCCGTGGTGGATCCTATCCTGGATGTCTGGAAAGCGCTGCCTCCGCGGGACTTTCCCAATTATCCCGCGGGGAGCTGGGGTCCGGGCGAAGCCGATGATCTCATGGCCCGCGATGAACGCTTCTGGAGGAAGATTCCGGAATGATCCTGGCCGGCGATATCGGAGGCACACATACACGAATCTCATTTTTCCAGCTCAATCAGAATCGGCTACAGAAGCTGGTCGACCGCGTTTACCCCAGCCGCGACTACAAGGGTCTGGATGAAATTGTCAGCCTGTTCGTAAGCAATGAGAATGTGCACGTTTCGGCGGCCTGTTTCGGCATCGCAGGACCGGTGTTGCACGGACAGGTCTCAACGCCAAACCTGGCATGGGTTGTCGACGCTATGCAATTGGCAAAGCTGCTGCAGATTCCAACGGTGTGGCTGATCAATGATCTGCAGGCGCACGCATCCGGCATTGACGATCTCGCCGGGATTGACTTTGTGCCGTTGAACACCTCTCCCGCCGGTGAAGGCAATGCGGCGCTGATCGCAGCCGGAACCGGACTGGGTGAAGCCGGCCTCTACTGGGACGGCGTCCGGCGCCATCCGTTTGCCTGCGAGGGAGGCCATTGCGATTTTGCTCCCCGCGATCAACTTGAAACTGAAATGTTCCGCTACCTGCGCGATAAATTCGGACGCGTAAGTTACGAACGCATCCTTTCCGGACACGGCCTGCAGAATGTTTACGAGTTCCTGCGCGATTCCGGAACAGAGCAGGAACCAGCATGGCTACAGGAGGAGCTTGGCCAGGCATCTGACCCCGCCGCGGTGATTTCCCATGTAGGGATGAACTGCAAAGCTGCCATCTGCGAGCACGCTCTGGATATCTTCGTGAGTGTCTACGGTGCTGAGGCCGGAAATCTTGCGCTGAAGCTCCTGGCCACCGGCGGAGTATTTCTAAGCGGAGGCATTGCAGCGCGGATCCTGCCCCGGCTGAAGCAACCTGCGTTCCTTCAGGCCTTTGTAAGCAAGGGGCGAATGCAGCCGCTGCTGGAAAACATTTCCGTAAAGGTCGTCAACAACGATCAGGTCGGCGTGATTGGAGCTGCGCGCTATGCGGCAGAGCATATGAGCACGGTGACTGTTCCGGCGAAGTGATCTGAACGTATCAGGAGCTATTAGAAGATGGCACAGAGCGGGACTTCCAAGCTGCCCGAGTGGATGAAAGTAGTGCCCGATGTCGCCGCGCTCGACCGCGCCGCCGCAGACGAGTTTGCGCGTTGCGCCGCAGGTGCAATCAGGGAGCGCGACCGCTTCACAGTTGCCCTTTCCGGTGGAAATACTCCACGCGCAGTGTATGAGCTTCTGGCAAGCGAATACCAGGCCGCTCTGGCCTGGGAGAAAAGCTTCTTCTTTTTCGGTGATGAACGCCATGTCCCACCCGAAGATGCGGCCAGCAATTACCGGATGGCAAAAGAGTCTCTGCTCTCCCGGGCGCCCATTCCACCGCAAAACGTCCACCGCATCCAGGCGGAGCTGGATGCAGAACGGGCCGCCGGGCAGTATGAAGAAACTCTGAAGGCCTTCTTCAGACTGGAAAACGGCGAACTGCCTCGTTTCGATCTGGTGATGCTCGGAATGGGCGAGGACGGGCACACGGCTTCTCTCTTTCCCGGCACAGAGGCTCTGCAGGAGACTGCACGGCTCGCCGTCGCAAACCGGGTGGAAAAGCTCGGCACTGAGCGCATTACTCTGACTCTGCCGGTCCTCAACGCGGCAGTCGAAGTGATGGTGATCATCGCAGGCGAGAATAAAGCAGAGATTCTGAATCGTATTGTCCATTCCCGCGGAACTGCGGAATTCCCGATACAATTAGTGCGTCCGAAAAACGGCCGTTTGCTCTGGCTCGTGGAGCAGCAGGCGGCGAAATTCATCTGATCTCAACCGCGGATCGCTGCGCCTCGGCATCAAACAAGAGGCAACTGGATTCATCCCCCTTCCTGGAGGTTCATCCTAGTGCGCGCCAGTTATTTCATTTACCTGATTCTCACATCGATCGCCCTCGCCTGCGTTTTTGGTCCGTCCGCTGACTCCGACGCAGTCATCAGCAACACGAAATCGCCGCAAGGAAAGGAGAATTCCATGTTTCAGCTGACGAGCAAAGCTTTCCAGGCACAAGGCAACATACCTTCGCAATTCACCTGTGAAGGGCGGAACATTTCTCCCGAGCTGAGCTGGTCCGGAGCGCCGGAAGGGACGAAAACCTTCGCGCTCGTGCTCCATGATCCTGACGCGCCCCACCCAGGTGGTTATACCCATTGGGTGGCGTTTAATATCCCGGCTACTGTAAAGGGGGTGCCGGAAAACGCTCCCAAGAATACGGAGTTCCCCGGAGGTGGCGTTCAGGGAAAAAACGATGCCGGTAAGAACGGTTATACCGGGCCATGTCCACCCTCAGGAACTCACCGTTACTACTTCCAGCTCTATGCCGTGGACGGGCAAATTGAGCTTGGCTCTGGCGCCAGGAAGGACGACCTGGAAAAAGCCCTGAAGGGCCACGTTCTGGGCCAGACAGAATTGATGGGCATGTACAAAAAGGGCGCCGGCAAGGCGGCCTAGTTCCCTCCGAGTTGAAAAATGTGCGGGAAGGTGGCTATAATTATCATGGCGAATATAAAACGAATCAGCTTATGGCCACCCTGTTCCCTCAGCCCGATGCCAGCCAGCCTCTGGTGGGCATTGCTCGACTCGCCGCTCAGGGCGAGGCCATCTCTGAAGGCCATGAAGTCGAGTATCTGACACTCGATAACCGCAGTGTGCTGACGCGCTGTGTTTCCAGCAGGGTGCCATTCACGTGGATGATCAATCCTTATCGGGGCTGTGAATTCGGATGCAAATACTGCTACGCCCGCTATACCCACGAATTCATGGAACTGCGCGACAGCATGGATTTTGAGCGCAAGATTTATGTAAAGCAGCACACCGCATGGCTCTTGCGGCAGGAACTGAGAAGGGTCCGCCCAGGGGAACCGATTGCGATCGGCACTGCAACAGATCCGTACCAGCCGGCGGAACGGAAGTTTGGCATCACTCGGGCCATCCTCGAGGAATTGGCGCGTCATCAGGATTTGGAAATCGGTCTCGTCACCAAGGGCACGCTCATCCTGCGCGACCTTGATCTGCTTCAGGTGCTTTCCGCACACAACAAACTTTCCATCTGCATCACCGTTACTACCATGAAGACGGAGTTGGCGCGGATTCTGGAGCCGCGTGCGCCTCGGCCGGACCTGCGCATGAAGATTGTTCGTCAACTCCGGCAGGCCGGCATTCGCGCCGGCGTCAATTGCGCGCCGGTGCTCCCCGCCATCACTGATTCGCCAGCGGATCTTCGTGAGTTGGTGGCGGCAGCAGCGCAAGCGCAGGCGGCATTCGTGTTTGCGAATCCTCTTTTTCTCAAACCGTGCTCGATGAAAGTTTTTCTTCCGTTCCTGGAGGAGAAGTTTCCGCATCTGCTCGCGTTGTATCGTGACCGCTATTCCAACCGCGCTTTTCTTCCCGCGCAATACAATCGCAGGATTTCACAATTGGTGAGGAAGTATTGCCTGCAGCACGGCCTTGGAGATCGGTTTCAGGCGAGTAGTAATAAGAAAGAAGCGCTGCGGGAATCTCAAGAGCAGTTGCAACTTTTCACCTGAAGCCGCTGTTAGCATTGCAACACCGGCTGGTGAGAATTAGATTAAATTAGAATTAAAAGCTGACTTCATCACGTTCCGGCCGTGATGCCCT
>JBLMYN010000354.1:0-2778 GCA_050258305.1 Actinomycetota bacterium | reverse complement strand
CCGTGCGGATGTAGACGTGCGCCGGCATGTGCACCAGGTGTCCGGCGGCAGGGGCAAGAGCGGGCAGACGCCTGGCCGCAGCCAGCGCACGCTCCGGATGAGGCGAGGCTTCCATCACATGGATGTAGTAGTGGATGGCGCCGACCTGGTTGGGATCGCGGCGCAGAACCGACTCCAGCGTAGCGACGATTTCTTCCGTGCCAACTTCGGGCGATCCGTCTACGTGCCACAGCCCCCACGGGTGCAGGTTCATGCCGGCCTCAGCGAAGAGCGTTGCGGCATCCAGATCATCAGGAAACTGCTTCACCACCTCTCGCATGGCATCGTGATATTGCTCGGCGGCTGCGCGCAAGTCAGCCTTCGGATCGGCGGGGAAGCGCTTTGCCATGGCATGGATATAAGCCTTTTCTCCGGCAGATGCGCCCGCGGAGAGATCCACTGCTTGCTGGATGGCGTCATGCGCCCGCTTGAAGCGCTCGGGATCGGCAGGGTCATTGTAGTTGGGACCCACTGATTCGGCGATGCCCCACCACGCCATGGCCAGTTTGGGATCGATCTGGGCCGCGCGTTCGAACGACCGTGTGGCTTCCTCGTGATTGAAGGCATAGATGTAGCGCAACCCCTGATCAAAAAACCTTTGTGCGTCGGGATGGCTGGTGGTGACCGGATGATGCGCGTTGCCGATGCCCGTGACCAGAGTTGCGGGTGGGGGCTGGTGCGGTTGTGCGTGCGATTCATTCTGACCGGCTGCAGCAAGGGCGCACAAGGCTGCAGCCGCAAAAACTCGCGACAGGTGCTTCATAGCAGGCTCTCCGAAAGGGGAATCGTCCCGGGTTCGGCCGTCGATCAGCGTATTGTAAATCACGCGCCGGCAGCTTACCCCGAGCGCTTAAGCTAAACTGCTTGCAGCACGCAAGCCAGGAGCCTTCAATGAACCGTTGCCGGTCGAAGACCGTGTGGGTCATCTTAACAGTCATTCTTGCCACGATTGCTTACGCGCACCAACCGGCTGCCGGCGAGGCATTTGATGTCGTGATCCTGAACGGCAGGATCATCGATGGCTCCGGCAATCCCTGGTACTACGGCGATGTCGGGATTCGCGGGGACCGTATTGTAGCCATTGGCAAGCTGGCCGGCGCGGCCGCAAAAAAGACCGTCGACGCCAAAGGAATGGTGGTCGCTCCCGGCTTTATTGACATGCTGGGGCAGTCTGAGTTTCCGCTGCTGATTGACAATCGCGCCATCAACAAGCTGTCCCAGGGCATCACCACGGAGATCACCGGCGAAGGCGGATCGGTTGCGCCGCAGAATGAGAAGACCATCAAGGCCGCAATGCCGTCGCTGGAGCCTTATCACTTGAAGATTGACTGGACGGATCTGGCTGGATACTTCAGGAGGCTGGAGAGGCAAGGCACGCCCATCAATCTGGGAACATACGTAGGCGCGGCGCAGGTGCGCGAAGCCGTGCTGGGCGACGACGATCGCGCGCCGACTCCGCAGGAACTTGAGCAGATGAAAGCGTTGGTGCGCCAGGCGATGCAGCAGGGCGCACTGGGCGTCTCCACGGCGCTGATCTATCCGCCGGGAACTTATGCAAAAACCGATGAGCTGATCGAGCTGGCCAAAGTGGCAGCACAATATGGAGGCATCTACGCCACGCACATGCGCAGCGAAGGCAAGAGCGAGATGGCGGCGATTGACGAGGCGCTGCGCATCGGACGCGAAGCGCGCATCCCGGTGGAAATCTTTCATCTCAAGGTTGCCGGCAAGAACCGCTGGGGCTCGATGCCGCAGGTGATTGCCAAACTGCAGGCGGCGCGCGATTCCGGCGTTGACGTGACTGCCGACATGTATCCCTATCTTGCTGGCGCCACGGCGCTGGCTTCTGCGCTTCCGCCATGGGCCGCCGACGGCGGCACGGACAAGCTCTTGCAGAGGCTGCGTGACCCGGCTATCCGCGCGCGCATCAAGAAGGAAATGGCGGAAGAGCACGCCGACTGGGAGAACCTTTACCTGGCCAGCGGTGGAGCATCCGGAGTGATGGTGAGCTCTGTCGTGGAAAAGAGCCTTAAGCCGCTGACCGGCAAAACCGTGGCGGAGATCGCCCGGCAGCAGCACAAGGATCCGCTGGATACGCTGTTTGACCTGGTGCTGGCGGATAAAGCCCGCAGCGGGGCGCTCTACTTCATTGCCGGTGAAGACGATCTGCAATACGGTCTCAAGCAGCCCTGGACCAGCATAGGCCTGGACTTCAACGAAATGCCGCTCGATGGCCCGCTGTTTGAGCCGCACAGTCATCCGCGCGGGTTCGGCAGCATGCCGCGCTTTCTCGGACATTACGTGCGTGATCTTCACCTCTTGCCGCTGCAGGAAGCGATTCGCAAGATCACTTCACTGCCGGCGCAACGCGAGCACCTGCGCGACCGTGGCCTGCTGAAAGAAGGCTTTTTCGCCGATATCACGGTATTCGATCCGGCCACGATCATCGACAAAGCAACTTATACCGAGCCGGCGCAGCTTTCCGTGGGAGTGAAGTACGTCTTTGTCAATGGCCAGTTGGAGTTTGCCGACGGCAAGATGACGGGCGTGAACGCGGGCAAAGCGTTGAAAGGAGACGGAGCGAAGTAACTCCGCAACAGATGTTACTGGCGCTCAGGTTTGCGGAAGGATATGACGCCTTATCTCTTCAAGGAAGTAGCCGCTTGCGTTCTTTGGATAACCGCAATTCCAGAAATCATAATCCGTACTCCTGGTATTGCAATGATGCTTGATGTGCGT
>JBLMYN010000353.1:0-9073 GCA_050258305.1 Actinomycetota bacterium | reverse complement strand
TCTTCCTCTACTATAATCCGGCCGATCCGAATATCACGCATCTCTCGGTGCCGTTCATAAAACGCCTGCTGATAGACCTGGGGTGGTTCTATATCCCCTTCGTTGTAATCGTGATTGTCGGGTCGTCCAATGCGGTGAACCTCACGGACGGTCTCGACGGGCTGGCCATCGGCTGCACAGTCATCGCCGCCGGCGCGCTGACCATGCTCACCTACCTCAGCGGCCACGCTGTTTTTGCCGAATATCTTGAGCTACAGAAAATGCCGCAGGTGGCCGAGTTGACCATCTTTTGTGGCGCCATGGTGGGAGCGAGCATCGGCTTCCTCTGGTATAACGCCCACCCGGCGGAGATCTTCATGGGTGATGTCGGCTCTCTGGCGCTCGGCGGGGCTATCGGAACCGTAGCCGTCATCATCAAGCAGGAGCTCCTTTTGCCCTTCATCGGCGGGATCTTCGTCATCGAGGCGCTCTCGGTCATCCTGCAGGTGGGTTCCTACAAGCTGCGCAAGAAACGGATCTTTAAGATGGCGCCGATTCACCACCACTTTGAACTCGCCGGATGGTCGGAATCGAAGATCATCATCCGCTTCTGGATTCTGGCGCTGATCTTTGCACTTTTTGCTCTCACCACGCTCAAGTTGCGGTAGCGCGCTCGCGGATTCATGGCACAATGGAGCAGGCAGCGAATGATCGCATGATGGAACTCAAGAACAAGCGGGTGCTCGTAGTCGGGCTGGGGCGATCTGGCGCGGCCTCAGCGTTTTTCCTTCAGGAGCACGGCGCCAAGGTCACAGTCTCCGATACCAAAACAGAAGCTCAGCTACAGCACGAAATCGCTTCGCTGCTCGACCGGGGCATTTCCATCGAGGCAGGACGGCACGGCGAACGTACCTTCCGCGACCAGGACCTGATCGTGGTGAGTCCCGGCGTTCCTTCCGACCAGCCGCAACTCCAACGTGCCCGGACTCTGGGCATCCCGGTCATCGGTGAAGTTGAACTCGCGTTTCGTTTCCTGCAGGGCAGGGTGCTGGCGATTACCGGGTCGAACGGCAAGACAACGACCACAACCCTGGTGGGCGAAATCATGAGCCGGGCGGGCAAAAAGACGCTGGTCGGCGGCAATATCGGGACTCCGGTGATCTCGCTGGCGGGCAAGTCTTCGCCGGACGGTTATGTGGTTCTGGAGATTTCCAGCTTCCAACTGGAAACCATCGAGCAGTTCTGTCCATGGATTGCGGCCATCCTGAACATTACTCCGGACCATCTTGACCGGCACCACACATTTGAAGCTTACGCGGCGGCAAAGGCCAGAATCTTTGAGAACCAGAAGGCCGGCGACTTCGCCGTGCTGAATGCCGATGATCCCGCGTGCGACGCGCTCAGGGATAAAGTGAAGGGTTCACTTTTTTGGTTCAGCAGGAAGAAGCCGGTAGAACAAGGCGCGTTTCTCAAGGGCGACCAAATCATCTTTTGCCGGGACGGACAGGAGCAGACGGTCCTGGGCCGCGGCGATATCCAGTTGAAGGGCCTGCACAATCTGGAAAATGTGCTGGCTGCCGTGACCATGGCCATGCTGGCCGGGTGCGCACCGCAGACAATCCGCCAGGCCGTCAGCGAGTTCAGGGCCGTGGAGCACCGGCTGGAACTGGTGACCAACATCAACGGCGTGGCCTTTTACAACGATTCCAAGGCGACCAATGTTGACGCTACGATTAAAGCGCTGGAGTCGTTCCCCGGAAACATTCACATCATCCTCGGCGGTAAGGACAAGGGCAGCGACTATACCGTGCTCAATCCCCTGCTGCGCGCGCGCGCGCGGAAGGTTTACCTGATCGGAGCCGCCGCGGAGAAGATTCGTTCCCAGATTCAAGGATCAGCCCCGCTCGTTCAATCCGGCACTCTGGATCGCGCGGTGCATCAGGCGTTTGAGGCAGCCAGGGCCGGCGACGTTGTCCTGCTGGCTCCTGCCTGCGCCAGCTTTGACCAGTTTGAAAACTACGAGCAGCGCGGGCGCATCTTCAAGGAACTGGTGCTGGGGCTGGCTCCCGTGACCATGGGGGACAGAACCTAAAGTGGCCAAAAGAGTTGGAATCGATAAATGGCTTTTTGGTTCCACCCTGCTTTTGGTCTTGATTGGCGTGCTGATGGTCTTCAGCGCTTCTGCGGTCATGGCCGCAGACAAGTTCGGCTCGCCTTACCATTTCCTGCTTCGCCAACTGGGATGGGCGCTTGCCGGGCTGGCTGCCATGAGCCTGGCCATGAATGTTGATTACCGCCGCTGGAAGCATCCCGGCGTCGTCTTTACATTCCTCGGGATTACCACACTGCTCCTGGTGGCCGTCTTTTTCCTCGATCGTTCTCATAATACGCACCGCTGGATCAAACTGGGGATCATGTCATTCCAGCCTTCGGAACTCGCCAAGCCGGCCTTGATCCTCTTTATGGCGTTTTTCCTGGAGACCCGGACCAGATCGATTGACGACTGGCGGCACACGCTGCTGCCTGCCATTGTGCCCGCCGCGCTGTTCTCGCTGCTGATTGTCAAAGAGCCGGACCTGGGCACGGCAATGGTTTGCCTGGCCATCACCGCCGTCATCCTCTATACGGCGGGAGTGCGGTTGCGCTATTTCGCATATAGCCTGATTCCGATTGTCCCGGCAATCACCTATCTCGTCGTGTTCGTTCCCTGGCGCTGGGCGCGAATGAAGGTGTTCTTGAATCCCAACTCTGACCCGCAGGGCGCCGGCTTCCATATTTATCAATCTCTCATTGCGGTAGGCACCGGCGGGCTGACCGGGCTGGGCCTGATGGAAGGGAAGCAAAAACTCTTCTACCTGCCGGAGCCGCATACCGACTTCATATTTGCCGTGGTGGGTGAAGAGTTGGGACTGATTGGCGCGCTGGCGATTATCAGCCTGTTTTTGATCTTTGCCTGGCGCGGCCTCCGCGCGGCGCTGCGTTCGCGCGATCCGTTTGCCCGTTTTCTCGCCGCAGGCATCACCGCCATGGTGATTCTGCAGGCGTTTTTCAACGTGAGTGTGGTCTTGGCCCTCCTGCCCACCAAGGGCATTCCTCTGCCCTTCATCTCTTATGGAGGATCGTCACTGTTCGTCATGCTGGCGAGCGTGGGCGTGTTGCTGAACATTACCCAGCACGCGGAGTAGCCATCGCCGCGCCATCCAGGCCAGCGTCTCATAAATTCCCGCTGCCGTAGAGTTGAGAAGCCGCCTGCAACTTGCGCGAAGCGGCCAAAAAAAACGAGGCGGTTGGCGACCGCCTCGCAAGGCTAGAGTTCTTCTATGGCGAATAGGAGATGATTGTCTGGTCCGTCGCGAGGGTTATCCCGTCAGATTCCTCGCGAATACGGAGCTTGAACCCACAAGGGGGAGTAAATGGAAAACGAGTTTATGGTCATTGAACCCCTCAGCGTTGCCGTCCCATGGACCACTCGGGGACACCGTTCTTGTCGCGCAGAGTCAGTGTCTTGCCGTTGTCTTTGATCTCGCGCGCAATGATCGCGTTGGAGTTGCCGAACGTGACTTTCGAACCTGTAACCTCTACCTTGTCTCCTTTCGATAAATTGAAATTCTTCTGGCTAAGGAAGCTGGATGGTCCCAGCATGACTGTCATCGGGCCGCTGTCAGTTTTCACCACCAGGTGGGTTCCGCCCATGTGGCCGGAGCCGTTGCCCATTCCGTTTTGATTTCCCATCTGGCCCTGCTGCATCATGCCCTGCTGCACGTCTACCACAGTGCCTTTTATGGTTGTGACTGTTGATGGGTTATACATCCCCATGCCATGGCGTTGCCCCTGTCCCATTCCCTGGCCCATCCCCTGCCCCATTTGGGCAAACGCATAGGCCGCCATCAGAATGATGGCAAGCACGGCGAGGAGAGTGTAAGAAACCCGGAATCTCGGATTCATCTTGAACCTCCCTGGCCGGACGCCCTCGCCCACCGACCTCGATGTAATGTCGTGAGGCGATATAAAAATATTAGGCGTAGTCCGGCTTCACCTGATGTGATGTTGGTCACACTTGTTGGAGATGCGCGAGGACGTTTGACCGCTGAACGGGATGGCAACAGCGAGGGGGGAGCATCAGCGTTCTCAGGGTGTAGACGATCTTGAGCGGTTTCCCGCAAAAAACGCGAGGGCCGGCTTGCGCGCCGAGCGTGCTGGTACAGGAGCAGTCGCGCTTCTCAGAAGTGAGATGAGCTTGAGCGGTTCTTCGAAAAAAACGACGATTTCCGCCGCCGGAACGCTTCCGGTTTGCGCAGCCCCAGCGCTATATCGGCCAGTTCCAGCAGACGCGCATCGCTCGGCGTAGTGGTGCGGGGGGCCCATGTTACGACGTCCTGTTGACGGGTGAGGCTGGTCTTTTCCGCGATCCACAGGTTTTCTCGATTAGCCGGACGGGAGCGCCGGCCTGATCCTGACTGGCTCTGCGGCGGGGCAGCGGACGGCTGGCCGGATGTATTTTGTTTCGCCGCGGTGCGGTTTTTTGTTTTTCTCGGATTACGCCGAGACGTAACGCGAGACTTCTTCTTGACAGGCACGCAGGGTTGGCCTCACTTCTGGTCTGATTCGAGCTGCTGCGGGTGAACTACTCGAAGTCTAATAGAGGCACAGCACATCAGGCGATGGAAAATACCGCAATTGCGCCTTTTATTTTGCCGTAATCGGAGTGCTAGGAGGCTGCTCTGGTTGTAACGGCCCGGCGTAAGGGCTTTCCCCAGGCCGGTTTTTGATCCGCGCGAGGGCTGTTTGACTCGGCCGGTCAATTGTTGCTAAACTCAGGATTTCATAGCCACTTATCCCACCGCAAAAGAAGGTTTTTTCACGTGCAAGGTTACACCCGCCGTCAACTGAAAGAAGACAGGTTTGTCGAAACTGCTCAGGGAGCAGCAGAATGGACAGCCGCGCACCGCAAACCGGTGATCGCGAGCGCCGTGGCACTGATCGTGGCGGTTGCGGGTACTCTGGGATTCATCACCTGGCACACGCGGCAGAATGAGGCGGCCAACGTGGCTCTGGGCGCGGCCCTCCGTGTTTTTAACGCCAACCTGCGATCCGCCAATGCACCGGTGACGCCGGAGAACAAAGACGAATTCACCAGCGCAGCGGAGCGCGGCAAGGCCGCGGAAAAGCAGTTCAAGTCCGTGGCAGATCAGTACTCGCTCACCGATGCCGGGCATATCGCGCGCTATCTGGCTGGAGTGGCGGCCATGCAGGCCGGTGATAACGCCGGGGCCGAACAGCAGCTCAAGGCGGCCGCCGATTCCGGCGACAAGAATATTGCCGCCCTGGCCAAGATGGCGCTGGCCAACTACTATCGCGCCAATAACAAGCTTGCTGATGCCACAAGGATTTACAAAGACCTTGCCGATCATCCGACGGTTACTGTGTCCAAAGCCGCGGCTCAACTGGCCATGGCGGACATGTATGAGAGCACGGACCCGAAGGAGGCCGTCGCCATCTATCAGCAGATACAGAAAGAGGACCCCGACAGTCCGGCGGCCCAGACTGCAGCGGCAAAGCTGAAAGCGCAGAACGAGCCACAGTAAACCGCGGGGCTGCGCCAACTCTCCGGCTGCATGCGCAGCATTTTTCCACAACACGCAATTCCTCTTTCGAGCATCTCACTTATGGCGGGTCGCGGGCACGCGGGTCTTTGTGCCCGGTCTGATTCTTTGAAGCCAAACCTTAAGCGTGGATTGGCATCTTTATCTGCTGGCGACTTGGAATCTTTGTAGCCAAAAATCCGGAGGAGCACATCGTATGAAATCTTTCTTGGCAGGATTAGGCATTGGCATTGGTTTGGGCATTCTCTTTGCCCCGATGAGCGGTGATGAGACCCGCAGCAATCTGCAGCAGCGCGCAGGTGATCTGGCGGACTCCGCCCGTGACCTGGTGGACCAGGGCAAGGACCGCGTGCGTACTACCGTATCGGCCATTCGCGGACAAGCCGAGCGAGTAGCCGGGCAGGTGCAGAGTTCAACCGGCACTGAAGGCGGCCCAAGAAACCTCTAGAATCCGCTTGTTGAAACAGGCGGCTCGCCACCCCGCGGCCGCCTTAATCTTGACACCCCATCCTTGACGCCTTTATTCTTTAGGTGTCTTCATCTTTCCCTGCCAGGCACGTTCCAGGCGAGTAAAAATTTCCGGAGTAGTTGTATGTTCATAAAAATAAAGGATCTTGAGCTCCGGAAATTAGAATTTGATGAGACCATTCATCCCGGAATCATCGACTTCGGCGAAGACCTCACGCAGGGCGCGCCCCTGAGGGCTACCGGGCGAGCTGAACTTTTGCGCGAGAACCGTGGTGGACGCAAAATTGTTGAAGATATCCGCCTGGTAGGCGGATTTTCGACTGAAATCAAGACCCACTGCGCCCGCTGTCTTGAATCGGTGGACAACAAAGTGGCAGAGGATTTCGATCTGGTGTACCGGCCTCAGGGCGTGGACGCTCGTGGAGACGAAAGCTCCATCAATCAGGCGGAAACCGAGATCGGTTACTATCAGGGAGAAGGTCTGCTGCTGGAAGACGTGCTGAAGGAGCAGATTCTTCTCGCCTTGCCGGTGAAGCAGATTTGCAGTGCGGCCTGCAAGGGTTTGTGCCCGCAATGCGGCACGAACCTGAATACGGGAAGCTGCGATTGCGTGAGCACCATGTCTGAACCGCGCTGGTCAGCCCTGGAAGACATTCGCAAGAAGCTGGAAAGATAAGGGAAATCAGAAATTTCGAGCGCAATTTGCCGTCAGTGGTCGGCAAGCGCTGGTCGAAAGGGAACCAACATGCCAAATCCAAAACGGCGGCACTCCAAGGCGCGCACCTCAAGGCGCCGTGCCCATGATCATCTTGTGGCCAACTCTGTTTCCGAGTGCCCCAATTGCCATGAGCGCAAGCTCCCCCATCGCGTGTGCCCCAAATGCGGGTACTACAAAGGCCGCGAAGTGGTGGAACTGAAAGAGTCCAGGTAAGCGCACATATTCGTGGAAACCGTAATTGCTGTCGATGCAATGGGTTCGGACCGGGCGCCCAAGCCTGAGATCGAGGGCGCGCTGCTGGCTGCCCGTCACTATGCCGGGGTGCGAGTGCTGCTGGTCGGTCCGGAAGAGCAGCTCCGTCGCGAGCTGGCTGCCAACCCTGTGGCGTCGCGCACCGCGGTGGAGATTGTCAACGCCACGCAGGTCATCGGGATGCACGAGAAGCCCGTGCAGGCGGTCCGCAGCAAGAAGGACTCCAGCATGCACGTGGGCCTTCGCCTGGTGAAAGAGAAAAAGGCGGTTGGCTTTGTCACTGCCGGCAATACCGGCGCCGCCATGACCGCCGGGAAGATGGTGCTGGGCACGCTGCCTGGCGTCGATCGCCCCGCGCTGGCCAATGTGTTTCCCACCTCCGCGGGCAAACACAAGCCCTCCATTCTTTTAGATGTTGGGGCAAACGTCGATTCGAAGCCGCAGAACCTCGCGCAGTTTGCGATCATGGGCGAGATCTACTTCCGCGCCATTTTCAATGTAGCCAAGCCTACCGTGGGCCTGCTTTCCGTGGGCGAGGAAGAGACCAAGGGAAATGATCTGACGCGCAAAGCGTTTACGCTGCTCAAGGAGTTGCCGCTGAATTTCATCGGCAACGTGGAAGGCCGCGATCTCTATAACGGCCGCGTCGATGTCATCGCCTGCGACGGCTTTGTCGGCAACGTAGCCCTCAAAATTTCCGAGGGTCTGGTGGAAGCCGTACGCTTTCTTCTGCGCGACTCGTTGAAGTCAACCGTCACTTCGCAGGTCGGCGCTCTGCTTGCGCGCAAAGCCTTTACTGATTTCGGCCGCAAACTGGATTACTCAGAGTACGGCGGCGCGCCCCTTCTTGGGTTGAAAGGCGTGGCCATCGTCGGGCACGGAGCGTCAAACGCCAACGCGATCAAGAACGCCATCCGGGTGGCCAAGCAGTTTCACGAATCGGGCATCAACGCCCGCATTCAGCAGGAACTCGCCAATGGCCGCGGCGAAGGCAACGGTCAGGCGACCGGAGAACAAAGCGCATGAATCTTCCTTCCGTTGCATTTCTGTTCCCAGGACAAGGATCACAGATTGTAGGCATGGGCAAAGAGCTGGCCGCGCTCTATCCTGTCGCGCGGCATACATTCCAGGAAGCCGATGAGGCACTGGGTTTTGCGATTACCAAACTGTGTTTTGATGGTCCGGAAGACGACCTCAAAATGACCGAGATCACGCAGCCTGCCATGCTGACGGCCAGTGTTGCTGCCTTCCGGGTTCTGCAGGAAAAAGGCGTTACGCCGCAGTATGTTGCGGGCCACAGCCTGGGCGAATATTCTGCCCACGTGGCTGCGGGCACCATCGAATTCGCCGATGCTGTCCGGGCCGTCAACAAGCGCGGACGCTACATGCAGGAAGCTGTTCCCGCCGGCGAAGGCGCCATGGCGGCCATTCTCGCCATGTCGCTTGAAGACCTGCAGAAAGTTTGCGCAGACGCGGCGCAGGGAGAAGTCGTGTCGCCTGCCAACATCAACTCTCCTGACCAGATCGTGATTTCCGGCGCAAAAGCCGCCGTGGAGCGCGCGGCCGCACTCGCCAAAGAACGCGGCGCGAAGCGCGCCATTATGCTGCCCGTCAGCGCCCCATTCCATTGTCCCCTGATGCAGCCCGCGCAGGACCGCCTGGCACAAGATCTCCAGCAGATTGAGTTCAGCGCTCCGGAAGTTCCGGTTATCAGCAACATTGACGCGGAACCAAAAACTCATGGCGACGCCTCCCGCGACGCGCTGGTTCGTCAGGTCACCGGCGCAGTGCAGTGGCTTGCGTGCGTGCGCAAGCTGATTGAACTCGGCGCCAACACCTTTGTTGAGGTCGGTCCGGGCAAAGTTCTGACCGGACTGATGCGCCAGATTGACCGCAATCAGACCGCGATGAACGTGGAAGACGAAGCTTCTCTGCAGAAAGTCACCGGCCTGTTCGCCGCGGCAGCAAAAGATTAGAACTGCCTCTCTCTAAGCGAAACTCTCAGCAGCAAGACCCTGGGCGACGACACCGGTGTTAATCTGATGACTCGCTC
>JBLMYN010000352.1:0-2913 GCA_050258305.1 Actinomycetota bacterium | reverse complement strand
CAATGCTGCTGGCGCCGAAGGTGTTGGTCTCCACCACGTCTGCGCCCGCCTTGAAATAGGCGGCGTGAATGTCTTTGATGATGTCAGGACGGCTCAGCACCAGGACTTCAGAGCAGTTCTCTTTGCCCCAGAAATCATCCAGAGACGGATTCCTCTGCTGGATCTGCGTGCCCATGGCGCCGTCATAGATGACGACCCGTTCGCGAACTGTATCGAGAAATGGTTTCATGTCGTAAGTCGAGACCCGCAGCTCAGGTATTCCTTTGATCAGAATTCGATCAGAAAGAGCCGACCAATCTTCGTATCTCACGGTTTTCCGATCACGGCGATGACGCGCGATCACGTTGCGATTACGGCGATTCGTGGGTTCCCGCTGTCATTATTCTAAAGGGCTTTGGTTGCTTCTGGCTTGCAACTGCCATTAACCGCAACAATTCTGGCGTTGATCAGCATTTATCGGGAGTTGACCAGTATGCGTGCTTTTCAGGCCCTAAAGCGCAAAGCCTAAAGGAGAGATGGGTTTCCGCGGCCGTAAATGTCCCGGCTTTCACTCTTTTCTCTGCGCTCGCTCCGATTCAGCTCGCGCCAACCTGCACAAATGGCTAAAACAGCTCGACGATTACTGCACTGCCCGAAGCACCAGCCAGCCGGCTGTCACGCGTGAGCAAAGGAGCGCCGAGCTTTTCGGCAAGTACGACGTACGCTGCGTCGTAAGCGGAAAGATTATGGCGTCGCCGCCAAATCTCCGTCACCAGCACGAAATGGGGGTAGCGCGTAATCCGGAGGGCCTGCAGATCAACCACCGCCTCCTCAGCGCGGCGTGCCGTGACTGTTCCTTCTCGTGCCAGGCGCCGCAAGACCTGGGTTACCTCCAAATCCAGAAGGTGAGGAGCGTGCAGCGATTCGTTGCGGGAATAAATGCGGCTTTCGATCCGCTGTCCGGCAGGTGTTTGAAGAAGCCAATCCACTGCGGCCGAGGCGTCAAGCACGATCACCGTGCTTCCCGTTCTTCTCGCACCATGCGAGCCGTATCCAGCGGTACTGAAACAGGCTTCCGCTTGTGCAGACGCTCACGTAACTCCGCCAGCGTTGGCCGTTCCGCGACCTCCTTGATTTCTTTGAGGAGATAATCAGATAAGGACATTCCTGCCATTGCAGCCCGCGCCTTCAGGATGCGATGCAAGGCATCCGGCACATTGCGGAGCTGAATCATCTTTGACATGCTAATAACATACTTTCATGTTTAGCACATGTCAAGCGGCCGATCAGTGATGGCAGCCATTTAAGGTTGCCAGGACACGCGGCGAGGGCTGCAGTTTCACCTGCAGCTCTCCACACCTGTTCCTCGTGCCTCGCTCCCGTCGTCAATCATGGGCGCAGTGGCCCCTTGCCTCTGCTTACTTCTTCAGGCTGGGATCGTCGTTGGGATTCACGTAGTTGAACTTTACCGGCGACATCCCGTGCACCTGGACCACCGCTTCGCCGCTGGCCATCGCATAGTGGTGCATGTCCGGGTCAAGATAAACAAAGCCTCCCGGGCCGAAAGTCTCCATCTTGCTTTCGTCAAACCTGTCTCCCATGCCGAGTTTGAATGTGCCTGAGATTACCGTCACATTCTCGCGATTCGGATGCCAGTGCGGCGGGAACCGGTATCCGTCCGGCATCTTGATCCGGATGGTGAAATCGCCCGTGGAAGCCATTGGGTTTCCTTCCAGCACCGCCAGTTGCGCTCCCGGGGGAATAAAAGGGGGCACAGGGCCGTATTGAATTGCGTCCGCCGGGAAAGCATTGTGTGGCGCGGCACGGTGCGCGGGGGCGCTGTTGCGGGCCGCTGCCACGGTGATTTGCCGCGCACTGAAGGCCAGCAGCACTGCCGCCGCCAACACGAGATAGAAATTCGTTTTACGCTTCATGTCTTCCCTCCTGGGGTTGATGGCGCTCATCATGCGCCCCCGTTCAGGTACTTTCAATGGAGGAAGGATATTTTTTGTGTATCGCTAATATATCGCTCCAAACTCTTGAAAATAGGAGATAATGCCCCCGTTCAGGAGAGATTCATTTCATGCCTCGCCTCGCCGCGGAAAGCGCGGATATCGAGCTCGACCTCGGCCGTTATGAGGTGCGCCGTCGTGGCCGACGCGTAAAGCTGGAGAAGAAGCCCATGGAGCTTCTGATCCTGCTTGCCGCCCGCCGCGAGCAACTGGTGCTGCGGCAGGAGATCGTCGCCAGACTTTGGGGCTCGGATCTCTTCGTCGATACCGAACGCAGCATCAACAACATCGTCCGCAAAATCCGCACCGCGCTCGGCGACCATCCCACGCGTCCGCGCTTCGTTGAGACGGTGGTCGGCAAGGGTTACCGCTTCATTGGTCCGTTGCGCATCATTCATGGCGGCTATCCCACCGCAGAGAGCGCCGCACAAAACGCAGCCGCGCCGCAGGCCCATGCCGTCTCCGATCTCGAACGCTGCTCGCTCGCCGTGCTGCCTTTCTCAGTACTTGGCAGCGGCGCCGATGACAGCGGCCTTAGTCTCGGCTTTGCCGACGCGCTGATCGCCCGGCTCGGCAATCTGCGCGGCGTCGACGTTCTTTCCACTTCGTCCGTCATGGCTCTTTCGGCGGACGCGACGCCATCGGAAATCGCGGTTCAGCTCGGGGTCCGCTTCGTCGTGCGCGGGGCCATACGGCTCGGCGAATCGCAATCACGTCTTTCCGCGGAAGTCTTTGACGTCCATAGCCAGAGCGCCTGCTTCAGCAAGAAACACGATCTCCAACTGGACCGCCTGTTCGACTTCAAAGATGACCTGGCCATGCAGATTGCCGCCGCGCTCAAGCGCCCTCTGCGCCAGCCTGGCGCGCATACCCGCCCTCGCTACAGCAGAGACCCGCTGGCCTACGCCGAGTTCATGCGCGG
>JBLMYN010000351.1:0-3709 GCA_050258305.1 Actinomycetota bacterium | reverse complement strand
CAGTATTCAAGATGGCAATCGATACCCGGCACATGGTCAGTATTGAGGTCGGAGAAGTGCGGATGGCTCTGGTTGACTCTGCCCACAGCCAGGTGACCAACGATCTCACAGCGCAACCTGCAACGGTCCCCCCGGGATCTTTCCTGCGCGGCAGGCCTTCTCCTCTCAGGAATTAGAAACCTCCTCGTCGCCTTGCACCGCCCGCGGCATAGGCCCGTCAGGAAACAAAGGTGACGTTCATCACAGGATGTTCAAACAGGTTCGCGTCAATATAGCCATTCTGCAAGTTGTCTTCTGATATGGGTTTGACGGGCACTTGAACGTGGCCGCATAATGAAAGGTTTGCCTGTGCAAGTTTATCCAATAAAGATAGAGGACTGTAATGGCGACTGAGGCTTCTCCGATCGGGCGTGGGGTCCCTGCCCTCCGCGCGGCACAAGGGCGCTCATTTTTCTGGCGCCGCCTGCACTCGCTCAGCGGCATTGTTCCGGTGGGCGCTTTTCTGGTGGAACACTTTGTCTCCAACGCTTTCGCCACCAACGGGCCTTACGCCTACGCGGCCCAGGTCAAATTCCTGAGCAGCCTGCCCTTTGTGCTCTTCCTGGAGATCTTCGGCATCTACATTCCCCTGCTCTATCACGCGCTGTACGGCTTCTATATTTGGTGGGGCGGAAAATCCAATGTGAGCGACTACCCCTGGGCGGGCAACTTCATGTACGCGGCGCAACGCTGGACCGGGGCCATCACGTTCCTCTATATCGGCTGGCATACCTACACGATGCGCTTCACCGGGCTTCATCTGCTCACACACAATGATGCCGCCTTCGCCAAGGTGCAGATGGAATTGCAGAACCCGTGGGCCCTGGCTTTTTACGTAATCGGAATCACGGTCGCATCCTGGCATTTCGCATACGGACTTTATCTGTTCTGCGCCAAGTGGGGCATCACGGCCACTCAAAAATCGAGACGCGCCATGGCGGGTGTGGCATGGTTGGTTGCCATCGCGTTCATCGCGGTTGGATTGGCGACGGTTTCGGCCTTCTTCCAGTCGCGCTGGAAGGATACTCCCGAACACTTGCCCGCCTGGTCGACTCACTCGCAGACAGGTGCTCCGGGTGGTCCTGAGTAAGCAGCGCTAGAGAATGGAGAAACCAAGGTCCTGATATGGCAGCAACGAATCCGAAAATCATCGTAATTGGCGGTGGACTCGCCGGACTGTCAGCCGTGATCAAAATTGCTGAACACGGCGGGCATGTTGATCTGTTCTCGATCGTGCCCGTGAAGCGATCGCATTCGGTCTGCGCGCAGGGCGGCATCAACGCCGCCAAGAACCTGAAAGGCGAAGGCGATACGCCGTGGCAGCACTTTGACGACACCATCTATGGCGGCGATTTCCTGGCCAACCAGCCTCCGGTAAAGGCAATGTGCGACGCCGCACCGGGAATCATCGACCTGCTGGACCGCATGGGCGTCCCCTTCAACCGCACACCGGAAGGCCTGCTCGATTTCCGCCGCTTCGGCGGCACGCTCTACAACCGCACCGCTTTTGCCGGCGCCACCACGGGACAGCAACTTCTTTATGCCCTCGATGAGCAGGTGCGCCGTTACGAGGCGGAGGGCCGCGTCACGAAGTATGAGCACTGGGAATTCCTGAGCTCGGTGCTCGACAACGAGAAGACGTGCCGTGGCATCTGCGCCATGGATCTTCGCTCCATGGAGGTTCGCACCTTCCCTGCCGACGCCATCATCGTAGCCACGGGCGGCATTGGCGCGATCTTCGGCAAATCCACCAACTCGGTGGTCTGCACGGGATCTGCGCAATCGGCGCTTTACCAGCAGGGGTGCTACTACGCCAACGGCGAGTTCATTCAGGTGCATCCAACTTCCATTCCCGGTGAAGACAAGCTGCGGCTGATGTCAGAGTCCGCGCGTGGCGAGGGCGGACGCGTATGGGTGCCGAAGAACAAAGGTGACAAGCGAGATCCCAAAAGCATCCCCGCCAGCGAGCGCTGGTATTTCCTGGAAGACTGGTATCCCAAGTACGGCAATCTGGTTCCACGCGATGTGGCGACGCGCGCCATCCACAAGGTCGTTTACGAACATCACCTTGGCATTGATGGCCAGCCGATGGTCTACCTGGATCTCACGCACATTGATCGCGCCACTCTCGACCGCAAGCTGGAAGGGATCCTGGAAATCTACGAGAAGTTTGTAGGCGATGATCCGCGTGAGACACCCATGAAGATCTTTCCCGGGATGCATTACACCATGGGCGGACTCTGGGTGGATTACAACCAGGCCACCAACATCAAGGGAATCTATGCGTGCGGCGAGTGTGATTTCAGCATTCACGGAGCCAACCGCCTCGGCGCCAACTCGCTGGTTTCATGCATTAACGGCGGTTTCATTGCCGGCCCGCAGGCCACGCAATTCGCAAAAAATAACGGCAAATCGACCGATGGCGTGAGCAGCACCGTTTTTGAAGCCGAGAAGAAAAGGCAGGAAGACGCCAATGCCAGCCTCATGAAGTCCAATGGGACTGAGAATCCGTTCCGCATCTGGCGCGAGTTGGGCGAGTTGATGACCAAACACTGCACGGTCATCCGCTACAACAAGCCGCTGCAGGAGACTGACGCCAAGCTGGTGGAACTGCTGGACCGCTTCAACCACATCAATCTCAGCGACCGCAGCCAGTGGGCGAACACGTCATTCATCTTCACGCGCCAGCTTTACAACATGCTGCAACTTTCGCGCGTGATTGCGCAGGGTGCGGCCATGAGGGATGAATCACGCGGGGCGCACTACAAGCCTGACTTCCCCGAACGGGATGACAAGAACTGGCTGAAAACAACGAAGGCTTATTTCGCTCCGGACGTCGACGAACCAAGGTTCGAGTTTGAGCCTGTGGATATCTCGCTGATACCACCGAGGCCGCGCAGGTACGACATGGCGAAATGAACCGCGAAAATGCTTGAAACACAGAGCTTCCTTCGTCCCTCTGTGTTTTGAAGGTGTTGGTTTTGTTATGGAGAATCAAAAACGCTCTGCATCACCGCTCTGGTACCGCAATACCGCGATTATCTTCTTCGCGATTGCGGCGATATTGCTTTGGGCGGCGATCACGAAACATGACTGGGTTTACTGGGCGTTCGCAGGCATCACATTCTTGAATGCAATCATGACCACGCTGAAGTTTCTTACCGTACGGGAGACGGGACGCTAATGGCAAAGACGGTGGTTTTGAAAATCAAACGGCAGGAGCATCCCAAAGCCAGGCCGCGCTGGGAAGAGTTCGAACTGACCTGGAAGCCGGGAATGAATGTAATCTCGGCCATGATGGAGATTGCCCTCAATCCTGTTACCCGAGACGGCAAGGCCACAACACCCATTGCCTATGATTCCAATTGCCTGGAAGAAGTCTGCGGCTCCTGCGCCATGCGAATCAACGGCAGGGCTCGTATGGCGTGTTCCGCGCTGGTGGACAAACTGGACCAGCCCATCACAATTGAACCCTTCAGCAAATTTCCCGTCGTCCGTGATCTGGCGGTTGACCGCAGCGTGCTTTTTGAAAATCTGAAGGCGGTCAAAGCCTGGGTACCCGTAGACGGAACCTACGACCTGGGCTCCGGGCCACGCATGTCGCCGACCGAGCAGGAGGAGCGCTATCCCATCTCCCGCTGCATTTCCTGCTGCTGCTGCATGGAGGCTT
>JBLMYN010000350.1:0-13560 GCA_050258305.1 Actinomycetota bacterium | reverse complement strand
TTGTGCTGGTCGCATACAGGCGAATCTCTGATTTTCCTTTACACCTTCGGAGGAACATAGTCATGCCGCTGGTTCGAATTGCGCTCATCGAGGGAAAACCCGCTGATTATAAGAAAAAGATCGGCGATGCCGTACACCAGGCCATGGTGGAAACCTTGAACGTGCCGCCGCTGGACCGGTTTCAGATCATCTCGACGCACCCGAAATCCGATTTCATTTACGACCCGCAGTATCTCAACATCGCGCGGACGGACGACCTGGTGATGATCCAGATCACACTCAACAGCGGCCGCTCCACGGAGCTCAAGAAGGCCTTCTACAAACGCGTGGCTGATCTGCTGGCGGCCGAGCTTAAGCTCCGCCCGGAAGATGTACTTATCAATCTGGCGGAAAGTCTCGAAAGAGAACTGGTCGTTCGGCAACGGTGTAGCGCAGTACGCCACGTGACAGCTCTCTTATCCGAATTGTGCATCCCCGGCAGCTCGTTGCGGCCTTCCCCTTGACGATTGACAAGAGCGGGAGTACTCTCTTGTCATTCGTTGACAGGAGAAGCCTGATGGGCAAACCGACCGATCTCATTCAAGGCACGCTGGACCTGCTGATCCTGAAGACCATCGCGCTGCAGCCGATGCATGGCTGGGCCATCGCCCAGCGCATCCGGCAGCTCTCAAAAGAAGTGTTGCAGGTGAACCAGGGCGCTCTGTATCCCGCGCTTCACCGGCTGGAACATAACGGCTGGATCAAGGCGCAATGGGGTGACTCAGAAAACAACCGCCGGGCGAAGTACTACTCGCTCACGCGCGCCGGGGAGAAGTACCTGCGCGAGCAGCAGGCCAACTGGGACCGGCTGTCCGTGGCCATCAATGTTGTTCTTGAGAACGCCTGAGCAAGGAGTGCGCATGCGCTGGCTGTCTAAGATCTCTCATCGTCTCCGTTCCATCTTCGCGAAAGCAAAAGCCGAATCTGAGCTCTCCACTGAGTTGCAGTTTCACCTTGAGCAGCAGATCGAGCAGAACATTGCCGATGGGATGAGCCCCGAACAGGCGCGTTTTGCAGCCCTGAGGGACCTGGGCGGGCTGGCCCAGGTTGAGGAGCAGTGCCGGGACTCGCGGGGCGTGAACTGGCTCGAGCACGCGCTGCAGGACCTGCGGTTCGCCCTGCGAACGTGGCGCAGAAATCCCGGATTCACTCTGCTTCTGGTGTTGACCTTGGCGCTGGGGATCGGCGCGAACACGGCCATTTTCAGCCTGGTCAACGGAATCCTGCTTCGGCCACTGCCGTTCCCACATCCCGAGCAACTGGTCAATGCGGCCTACACGGGACCCGTGCCTGAAGGGGCCTTGCTCGGATTCCAGCAGCGCGTGAAGAGCCTGGAAGTTGCCGCGCACAGCTGGTCCGGCTTTAACATGATGGCCGGCGGCAACGCTGTGCGCATCAATGGTTCCACGGTCTCCTCCAACTGGTTCAGTTTGCTGGGAGTGAATGCATTCAAGGGCCGCGTTTTCCGCAAGGGCGATGAACTGCCTGGCCAGGACAACCTCGCGATTATCAGTTACAGCCTCTGGCAAACCCGCTTTGCGGCCGATCCGAACATCGTGGGCAAATGGATCACCATCGACAACACGGTGCGCCAGATCGTGGGCGTGATGCCGCGAGATTTCACGTTCCCTGCGCCGTCCGTGCAACTCTGGCTGCCGGTTCCACTGGACGCGCAGCACATGTGGGGCGATTTCCTTTACTGGATGATCGGCCGGATCAAGCCCGGAGTATCTCTTGAACAGGCACGCGCAGAATTCAAAGCCGCGGCTCCGCAGGTGGAAGCGCAGTATCCGTGGACTATGGGAAAAGATTATGTGTCGATGTTCAATATCGGACCATTTCAGCATGATGCTGTGGGCCGCCTCCGGCCCACGCTCCTGCTTTTGCTGGGAGCAACTGGTCTTATTCTTCTCGTGGCCTGCGTGAACGTGGCCAACCTGCTTCTGGCAAAGACAGCCACGCGAGAAAGAGAAATCGCCATCCGCACCGCTCTGGGAGCCAGCCGGCGGCGCATCATTCGCCAGCTCCTGACAGAAAGCACGTTGTTTGCTGCGAGCGGGGGTGTTGTTGGAATTCTGCTTGCCTGGACAAGCCTGAGCGCCGTGAAAGCATTCGTGCCTGCCTACACACCCGGACTGGCGTCGGTACAGATCGATCTGCGGGTGATGGCGTTCTCCCTTCTGCTTGCTCTGGTCACCGGCGTGATGTTCGGCATGGCGCCGGCTCTGCATGCGACGGTTCCTGATGTCGAGCAGTCTCTGAAATCGGGTACGCAAAATGCTAGTCTGAGCCGGAAACGCAACCGGCTTGCTTCTGTCCTGGTCATTGCCGAAGTTGCCATGGCCGTGGTTCTGGTAATCGGCGCTGGTCTGCTGATCAAGAGCCTGTACGTGATGCTCGAGTCAGGGACCGGCGTAGAAACGGATCACTTATTGACGGCTGAACTCACACCTTCGGCTGATTTTTGCAGAAAACATAACCAGTGCATTGATTTCTACTCCCAGGTAGTGCAACAGGTCCGCGCCCTCCCCGGAGTACGCAGCGCGGCTGTGGGCGACGGAATCCCGCTGTATTTCGTAGGACGCACGGTGATCGCGGTGGAAGGCCGGGCGGAATATTCCGCACAGAGACCATACTCGTCGTGGGAGTTCAGCGTCAGCCCCGATTACATCCCGACGATGGGAATCTCCATTTTGCGCGGCCGCAACTTCACCGCTGCCGACGGGCCTCATTCCGCGAAGGTCGTTTTGGTTGAGAAGGCGCTGGCGGACCTGTTCTGGCCCGGAGCGGACCCGATCGGCAAGCACATCAAGCCTTCCTGGATGAAGGACTGGCGTACCGTCGTCGGCGTGGTTCAGGATGTCCGCAAGCAAAACGTGGTAAGTGATGACGTTGCCGCACGGATGGTGGGCGCAGTGTATTTTCCGGAGGCGCAGGGGATCATCAGCCCTCCTGGCGAAATGGATCTGGTGGTGCGCACGCTGGGAGATCCGGCCGTAGTTGCGCGGGAATTGCCGCAGGCCGTTGCGAGCATCGATCGTACCGTTCCCGCAACCAAAATACGCACTATGGATGAGGTGATACAGCTTTCCGTGCAGCAGCCCCGGTCGACGATGTGGGTCTTCACAGCCTTCGCAGGGCTGGGCATGCTGCTCGGCATGGTCGGGATCTACGGAATCGTTTCCCACAGCGTTGTCCAGCGCACGCGTGAGATAGGAATCCGGATTGCCATGGGAGCCGAAAGAAGTGATGTGCTGCGAATGGTGCTGCGCGACAGCAGCTACCTGATCCTCCTCGGTCTTACGATTGGCATCGCCGGGGCTATGGCTATCACGCGTCTCATGGGTTCCATCCTCCATGGCGTACAACCAAACGACGCGGCGACTTTTATTGTCGTGTCAATTTTGGTGGGTAGCGCGGGCATACTGGCATCCATGGTTCCGTCAAGGCGAGCCAGTAAAATCGATCCCATCATTGCATTGAAATCCGAATGAAAAAGGCGCACCCCATTCCAGGGGTGCGCAGGCTTTATTCGCTTCAGGAGTGAAAAGGGTCTAGTACTGGCCGTAGATCAGCACGTCCACGCCACCCTGTGTGTTCGCGCCGCCAACACCGTCAATGGCGACTTCGAGTTTGACGCCGGGCACGTCATAGACGCGGGTCAACTGGGAGTGCGGTGTAAGCAGCACATGGTCCAGGAAGGCCACCAGCTCATTGCCTTCCATGATGGTCAGGCGGACGATCACATTGCAGGTTGAGCCAATGCGCTCGTCAGCTACAAGGCGGATTTTGTCGAACCGGCTGGTATCAATCGTGCCCAGGTTCTTCGCTTCGCCGCCTTTGATCATTTCTCCGCCGACTTTGGTCCGGAATGCCAGCAAATTTTCAACTTCATGAATGGGAAGAGGGATTTTAGGTGCAGTTGCCATAACAAAGCTCCATCTTTCTGCGCCGGAAGGGCGCGGTTGAAGGGAAGGGACTGCAACAGCTTTTTGCAAAAACCGTTGGCTACCTGAGTAACGCTTTCGCCTCCGAGGGAGTGGCTGGATCCGCCGCTCGGAAGGGGGCGGTTCTTGCGGGCCGGCATCAGGCTTCGAGACGTGCTCTCTTTCCGCGACGCGTGACTTTCTCTTGAACTCACGAGCCCTCGTGAGCCAAACGGCAACCGGCGTCGTGTGTTCCTAGTTTGCGGAAAGAGTTATCGAATCGGGGCCGATCGGTTTCCGTCGGTTTGCGGTCTGCCGTTTCTATTCACCAGCAGTATACGCCTTAGAAATTGGGAGAGTGGTGAGCCGGGAAAAAAGTTTGTAAAACTCTTATGTCGCTGTCACACGGGTGCAGTGACGAATGGCTTTGGCGGCAAGTGGCTGAAGAAAAGATTCAGGCTCGTCTCAACTCCTGTTCCGCCAGCTTCACGTCGTGCGCGATCATGGGCAGGCGGGCTGCGCCGAGCAGTCCGGCATCGCTGCCCAGCAGCGCGCGCGTGATGATCGTGTTGCGGCGGGCGGGCAAGGCGCCATCATGAATTCGTGCTCCCTGCACTCCATGCGCGCCGTGCGAGGGGGCGGTGGCGCGATAGACAAAGGAATTTTTTCTCACTTCCTCCAGCAGCGAGGGCGCAAACGCTTCCCACGCCAGTGAGACGCCGCCGCCCACCACGTACATGGGCAGGTTGAAGATGTTCACCAGGTCGGCGATGACCGCGCCCAAAGACTTGCCCACGCGGGCGAAAATCTGCTGCGCCGGCTCATCGCCCTGCACGGCCATCTGGTAAACCACCTTGGAGCTGAACTCAGGATCTTCATCCATGGCGCGCGCCAGTTCGGGGGCTTCTCCCGTGGCCACCGCTTCCACGGCCATGCGCTTGATTGCGGTGGCGGAAGCAAACTGCTCCAGGCATCCGTGATTGCCGCAGCCGCAGGCAGGACCGTCTGGATCAGCCGTGATGTGGCCCAGTTCGCCGGCCATTCCGGTCATGCCGTGCCAGATGCGTCCCTGCAGCACAATCCCACCGCCTACGCCGGTGCCCAGCGTGATCATGCACATGTCGTCTACGGTGGCGGCGGCGCCCAGCCATTTTTCGCCCAGGGCGGCGGCATTCGCGTCATTTTCCAGTACAACGTGCGTACCTAGGCGCTGCTCGATTTCCTGCCGCACCGGATAATCCTGCCAGCCAGGAAGATTGGGCGACTCGCGCAGCATTCCGGTCTGCATCTCAATGATCCCGGGCACGCCAATGCCGATGCCGCTGAGGTGCCCCGCGCTGGTGCGGAACTTGGTCGCCAGCTCCTGGATGGCGCCGCACATCTCGTAGATCACCTTCTCGCGCCCGCGCGTGACTTCAGTCCCCAGCGTGATTTTCTCCAGAACCTTTCCGCTGGTATCAACTGCCGCAATCCGCAGGTTGGTGCCGCCAAGATCAACGCCAATGGCAAAAGGATTCATGTGAATTGCAGCCCTCCCAACCAGAGCTATGATGCCTCAAACCAGTGTACAGAAACGATGGTCCTTGCCACACAGGGTCTTCACTAAAGAGGGCGCAGAGGGAGCAGGTCTGGCTTATTCACCGTTTGATTTCGGCGCCGGCGGAACGGCATGGATCCAAAATTTTAATCACAGTCGTTTTCGCGAGCATTTGAAGAGACTTATGTACTCTGTGGTAAGCGTTGTCATTGTCGTAATCTCGTCCAGCATGTATCTTTCTTCCCATGGAAATTCAGGACAAAGTCATCATCGTGACCGGTGGCGCGAACGGTATTGGGGAAGCGCTGTGCCGGAAGTTCGCAGCCGGGAAAGCAAAAGCCGTAGTCATTTCGGACATTGACACCGCGCGCGCGGAGAAAGTGGCGGCGGAGATCAAGGGCGCAGCCATCCCGGCCAACGTTGCCAGAGAAGCTGATGTGCAGAAGCTGGTGGATGAAACCACAAAGCGCTTTGGCCAGGTGGATGTCTTCTGCTCGAACGCGGGCATCGGCGTGGCCGGCGGCCCGGAAGCGCCGGACGGCGACTGGCAGCGCAGTTGGGAAGTGAACGTAATGGCGCACGTGTATGCGGCGCGCGCGGTGTTGCCGCAGATGCTGGCGCGCAAATCCGGCTACCTGGTGCAGACGGTCTCTGCCGCGGGACTGCTGACGCAGATCGGCTCGGCGCCGTACTCCGTCACCAAGCATGCGGCGCTCGCCTTTGCCGAGTGGCTGTCCATCACCTACGGCGACCAGGGGCTGCGCGTCTCGGCGCTATGTCCGCAGGGAGTGAAGACCAACATGCTGTATCGCGCCGAGTTTGCCGGTGGAGCGTTCCTGCTCGATACGGCCATTGAACCCGCGCAGGCAGCTGACGCCGTAGTGCAGGGAATGGCGGATGAAAAATTTCTCATTCTGCCCCATCCCGAAGTGGCCAAGTATTTTCAGAACAAGGCCAACGACTACGAACGCTGGCTGCGCGGCCTGCGCAAGCTGCAAGCGAGCACGCAGATCCTGGCGCCGAAGGCCTAACGGCGGGTTGAAAAATCAGGGGGAACTGTGCTGCAGGTGACTGCCCGAACCGATTGTTCCGGCCTATAATACCGGCGACGAACAACCTGGCTGCCGTAATTACTCTCTGGTGCTTGCAGGCAGTGATATAGCAGTGCAGCAGGTGTTTCCCCTGATCTTTCGAACAAAAGGCTGTCCTTAATCAGCCTTTGGGTGGAATCGCGGAGTGGCCGGCCGGGAATCCAGCCAGTGAGGCTCAAAATGCCGGTACACCAGCCGACAGAGCAAGAGCTCGCCGCAATCATTCGAGAAGTGGTCGCCAATGTGCGCAAGCGGGAGCAGAGCTATCTTCCGCGCGCGGCGCCGCTCAGCGAAGCTCACAAAGAGGCGATGCAGCCCTTTTTCCCCCGCTGGCTGTTGGAGGAAGTGAGGGTGCTTGAGCTCACAAACGAGCGCGTGCCCAATCCTCCATATCACGAGCGAGCGAGGAAAAGGGGCTACGCCTTGATGCTCGATTTCACGCACATGCCGGATATCACCCATCCGCAGCTCATCATTTTCCAGGAAAAGCTCTCGCCCCGTCTTCTTTTCCATGCGCTCGTCCACGTGATGCAATACGCGGTCCTCGGCCTGGAAACTTATCTTGAACTCTACGTACGCGCCTTCATGCAGATTGGAAGCTATCCCAGCGTGCCGCTGGAAGCGCAGGCTTTCCGCCTGGACCAGCGTTACACGGAAGATGCTGTGCGCGGCTTTTCCGTCGAGGACGAAGTGCGGCAATGGTCGAAGCTCGGGAAGTATCTTTTGCCCGAAACGGGCCAAAGGAAGCTCGGGACCTAGATAAGCATCTGGCGATGAACCAGTAACGCAGCATGCCTGCGAACCTGGTACCCTCAGAATCCCTGAAACCAAAACGTCTCCGCGATCCCTATCCGTGTGGTGCAAAATAGGGAGGTTTCGAGCGTTCACGGCTATGCCGTCTGAAGCCGGCTACGAGGAGAAAGTTATGCAGCCCCAGACACAAACAGAGGCATTCATTGCAGGCGATTTGCAGGTTGAAGGGCCGGTCTCAGCGCAGCCGGACCCGGTATGGTCCTTTCCTTTGCGCCTCGGTTTCCGTTTCGGTTTTATTTATCTCATTCTCTATGGCTTCCCTGGTCCGCTGGCGTTTATTCCCGGCGTGAATTTGCTCTTCGGATGGTACGAGAAAGCCTGGAAAGCGCTGGTGATCTGGACCGGCGCGCATGTTCTTCATCTCAGCCATCCGGTGCAGTACATCTTCACCGGCAGCGGCGACACAATGCACGATTACATCCAGAACGGGCTCACGCTGGTCGTTGCCCTGGCGGGCATTGCGGTCTGGTCCGTGCTGGACCGCCGTCGTCCGAACTACAGCTATCTTTATCAATGGCTGCGCTTTTATGTCCGGCTGTACCTTGGCGCCACGCTGCTGAGCTATGGCGCATACAAAGTCATCAAATCGCAGTTTGCTTATCCGTACCTCACGCACCTGCTTGAGCCTTACGGCAACAGTTCGCCCATGGGATTGTTGTGGACCTTCATGGGCTACTCCACTCCGTACACGATTTTTGCGGGAGCCGTGGAGATGCTGGGCGGCGCGCTGCTGATCCTGCCCCGGCTGACCACTCTGGGGGCGCTGGTCTCCGCCGCCGCCATGACTAACGTCTTTCTGCTGAACATGAGCTATGACGTTCCGGTGAAGATATTTTCTCTCAACCTGCTGCTGATGAGCTGTTTCCTTCTGCTTCCCGAACTCGGCCGCCTAACGAATGTCTTCATCCTGAACCGCGCCACTGAGCCCATGGTCCCGCCACCGCTGTTTCGACGCCGCTGGCTGGTCGCGGGGCTGGTTGCCGCTCAGTTGCTCTTCCTCGCGTGGTGCTCCGGCTACGACCTCTACCATTCGTTCCAGCAATCAAAGCAGTACGGCGATCTTGCTCCGCGGCCACCGCTCTATGGCATTTATTCAGTGGATGAATTGACGGTGGACGGGCAGCTCCGCCCTCCGCTCCTCACTGACGCCACGCGCTGGCGCTATGTCACGTTTGATGTATACAACGTCATCTCGCTTGTCCCGCCGGATGGCCCGGTGCAGCGCTTTCGCGGCAAGCTGGACGACAAGGCGGGAACACTGGAGCTGAGCAAACCTTCTGACAAGAAATGGAAGGCCGATTTCAAGCTGGAGCACCAGCCTCGTGACATAATGCTGCTCTCCGGCACAATGGATGGCAAAGCGATCACGGCCAGGCTGCGCAAGCTGGACTACAACTCGTTTCTGCTGAACAGCCGCGGCTTCCACTGGATCAGCGAATTGCCGTTCAACCGGTAATGCCCTGTTTCGGGAGGAGGATGGCATGAGCTTTCAAAGACGTCAGCTACTTCAAGTCTTGTCCTATGCTTTCGGAGCCGGCTTCATTCTGCCCCGGAATGAATTAGCCATGGCGGCACAAAACCTCGCGCAGGCAGCAAGTCCTGCTCTGCCTGCAAAGGCGCCTGCACAACATGAACCGGGAGGAACGGAAATGGAAAAAGTAGCCGGAATCGGAGGGTTGTTCTTCCGAGCTCATGATCCCAAAGCGTTGGGGAACTGGTACCAGCAACACCTGGGGATCGCGCTCACACCAAGCAGCGAGGGCGGAACCGTTTGGCAGCAAGAAGGCGGACCGACTGTGTTCAGTCCCTTTCCCGAAAAGACAGGCTATTTTGGCGATCCCAACAAGGTCTGGATGGTCAACTTTCGTGTGCATAACCTCGACAAAATGGTAGCCCAGCTGCGAACGGCTGGAATTGAGGTCAAAGACCCGGAATCCTATCCCAACGTTGGGCGCTTCGCTCGTCTGCATGACCCGGAGGGAAATCCCATCGAATTGTGGCAACCTGCATAATTCGGCGGCATTCCAGGCGGGAAGGAAAACCAGCCCTTGGCTCCCGGCCATGAGCATTTATGCCTTTCGCTTTACGGAAGAAGGTCCGGATGGAAAGCTGACCACCGACAAAGTTTATCGCATCAAGGGCAAAAGCGGTTCGAAGTAACGAACGACTGGAAAGGACACAAAATGCCGGTGACGCATCCAGAAGCGGAAAACAAAGCCGCGGGCGATGTTGTGCGCGTGGAGCGCCGGCATCACCTGCTGGTGCGCTGGGCCCACTGGCTGAACATCCCCATACTGCTGGGATTGATACTGAGCGGAATGTCGATTTACTGGGCATCGCCGGTATATCAGCACAAGCCGGACCCGCAGACCGAAAACACTGACTACCTTGCCGACGCCGGCGTGTGGATCACCGCGCACGTTCCCGGCCTCGGCGACTACAAGAGCCCGCCCAACTGGGTCTACAACCATTTTTCCCTGGGCACATTTATGCTGGCGCCGGCGCTGCGGCTGCACTGGTTCTTTGCCTATCTGTTCATGCTGAACGGACTGCTCTACCTGATCGGTCTGTGGCTGGGCGGAGGATGGCGCACGCTGTTGCCGCGCCGGAGCGATGTGCGCGATTCTCTGGCGATGATGCGTTACTACATGGGCGTGCCACTGGCGGTGGCGCTGCGGCGGAAGCGCCGCCATCCGCCGTACACGGCGAAATACAACGCTCTGCAGCGGCTGGCGTACTTTTCCGTGCCTGTAGCGGGCGTGCTGGCGGTTGCCACGGGCTGGGCCATTCACAAGCCGATGCAACTGCACTGGCTGGCGGCCATCTTCGGCGGCTACGATACGGCGCGGGTGTGGCATTTCTGGCTGATGTGGTTCTTCATTGTGTTTGCCATACCGCACATCATCCTGGTGATTGCCGATGGATGGGATACGCTGCGCAGCATGGTGACCGGCTGGTCAATAAAAACCGCGAGAGCTGACGGACTGGAACATGAACGCTGAAGAGAAAAACGAGAGATCTGGGCCGGACGAGAACGCTTCGGCCGGCGAGCCCGAACAGAAGCACGAGTCTTCGGAGCGCTCCGACTCAGAGGCAGAGCAGAAAACCGCTGATGTGCAGGAACCTGCGGGTGAAGCCGCACAAGAATCTGCTGCCGGAGCAGAATCGCAGCCTGGTGACAGACCCGCACAGCCATTGCCCACTGAAGCGGCCGCGGACTCGCCTTTGAAAGAGAAGCCCGTCATCGCCAAGCCGCCGGGATTTTTTGCCGAGCGCGATCCTGAGATCATTGCCGTGCCCCGGCGCACGCTGAAGAACTGGACGCGGCGCGATCTACTGCTCTTTGGCGCAGGCGTGGCCGCAACCATCGTGGGTGGCGGCTTTCTGTTGCCGCAGGACACGCTCGCGCGCCTGGGCATTCGCGGCAATACAGATACGCCAGGAAAAGAACGGTTCCTGAATCACGCGCTGAACTTCGACGACGATGTGGCGGAAGCGCTGTACTCAAAGAATCGCATGGTCCCCACGTACAGCAAATCTGATGTTACGCCGCTCAGGAACAACTACAACGGGTTGACGCCTGATCCGGATTACATTCCCGGCTGGCGGCTCATGCTCGAAGGGCTGGCTTCAGGTCTGAGCGTTTCTCTTGACATTCAGAATCTGCTCACGCAATTCCCGCAGCACGAGCAGGTCACCCGCCTGGTATGCGTGGAGGGCTGGAGCGCGATTGCATGGTGGTCAGGATTGCGATGGAGCGATCTGCTGCGCGCCTATCCTCCGGCCCCGGGAGCAAGGTGGGCGCGCGTGGATTCCAGCGTGAATCTGGATGCGGACGGGAATCCCGATCCTTACTATATGTCCCTCGATCTGGCGACAGCCGAGCATCCGCAGACGCTGCTGGCCACGCACTACAACGGAGAGCCGCTCACGGCGGAACACGGCGCGCCGCTGCGCCTGCTGGTTCCAGTGAAGCTTGGCCTGAAGAACGTGAAGGCAATCACCCGGATTGCCTATTCAGTCGAGCAGCCGCGCGACTACTGGGCTGAACGCGGGTACTCGCACTATGACGGACTGTAGCGCGATGCCCCAGGGCATCGCCCGGTCCTTTGCGTTGTCCCACTCTGGCATTGATCCGCGCTCATCCGCGTGAATCCGCAGTAGAGATTTATTTCTTCGCGGCTTGCTCCAGTTCGCCGGCTGCCTGATCGATGGCGGCAGCGTAGTCATTGAGCGCTTTGGCCACGCGCGTGACTTCATGCTCGGCGTCAGTATAGCGGTTTTCCTCGATGGCCTCGCGCACGCCGGGCATGGTCTTGGCGCCGTAGCCGGTGAAAAAGCCGGGCGCGTAGATCAGGCTCTCATACCAATGTCGCCGGGGCAGTCCGTGAGGGTTGGAGAGCTTGCGCTCGCTCTGAATCAGGTTCTGGTTGAGCGCCTGCAGAAGCTGCGGAGAACTCCCCGTGGGCGCTTGAGCGCTGAACGCCTTCATGGCCTTGCTGTAATCGCGGGCGCTGCGGTCGAGCGCAGCCAGGGCGTTATCGAGCGGGGCAAAGTTGATGAACGGAGGCAGCTCTTCCTTCGGCGGCGCGAAGGTTGGTCGGCGGGGGTCGGAGACGGCGGCGTAGACGCCATCCGCCAGGTTCTGGTCGCGGTCGCGGGCCTCCTCCTGGTGTTCTTTGAGCAGCTTTTTCAATTGGTCATCGTAGCGGTGCATGGTGTCGGCGAAGTCGGTGAAGTCGTAGGGCAGCACGTCCGCGTCGGCAAAACGCAGCACCATGGAGCCGACGGTCTGCGCCAGGGCGCGTTCATAGATGAAGTCGCGGTCAGAGAAATGGGTGAACCAGTAAAAATCGTCGTAAATGGAGTGGTAGATGCCGCCATCGTCTTCACCGCCGTAACTGATATTGAGGGACGCGATGCCGAGATGATCGACGAACACCGTGTAGTCGCTGCCCGAACCCAGGGGACCGATGCGCAGGTCGGGGCGCGTGCGTGCGTCCTTCCTGTCATCCGGTTTACCGCGCACCAGCCGGAGATCCTGCGAGCGCTTCCATACGGAAATGTTTTTCTCCGGGTCGGTGATGTCATGCGCGACGGAGTTGACGAATTTTTCCAGCGAGTGCGAGCCCTCGGCAAAGAGAAATCCGCGGCCGTTACCGTCGGTGTTGATGTAGATGGCCGCGTGCTTTCGTAACTCATCGGCGTGATACTCGGCCCACTCGGTGGAGCCCAGCAGCATGGGCTCTTCTCCGTCCCAGGCGCAATAAATGATGGTGCGCTTCGGCTTCCAGCCCTGCTTCAGCAACTGGCCCAGGGCGCGCGCCTCTTCCAGCAGCGCAATCTGGCCGGAGATGGGATCTTCCGCGCCGTTGACCCAGGCATCGTGGTGATTGCCGCGCACAATCCACTGGTCGGGTGCTTCCGCTCCCGGGATTTTTGCAATGACGTCATAGACCGGCTTGATGTCCCAGTTGAATGCGACCTTCAAATGCACTTTGGCCGGCCCGGGACCCACGTGATACGGCAGCGCCAGCGCGCCGCGAAAACTCTGCGGCGCCATGGGCCCCTTCAGCGCAGCGAGCAGCGGTTTGGCGTCGCCGTAGGAAATGGGCAGCGTGGGAATTTTTGTGATCGTGGGAGCGTCTTTGATCGCCAGCCGCTTTACGTCGCCCTTTGCGCCCACGCCGGGCGTAAGCGGATCACCGGGATAGAGCGTCATCTCCATCACGCTGCCGCGCTGCACGCCGTTCTCATTGCGCATGGGGCCCTGGGGAAAGACGTCATCCTGGTAGTAACCGTCGTCGCGCGGGTCGGAATACAGGATGCAACCGATGGCGCCATGCATGGCCGCGATCTTCGGCTTGATGCCGCGCCAGGAATTTCCGTAGCGCGCAATCACGATGGCACCTTTCACGGAAATGCCCAGGCGATCCAGCTCTTCATAATCCTTGCGCAGGCCGTAATTCACGTAGACGAGCGGCGCCGTAACATCACCATCGATGGAGTAAGCGTTGTAGGTGGGCAACTGCTCGCTGGTCTGGCTGGAGGTGGGGTCGACGGGGATTGGCGGCTCCTGCAATTTGGCGACGTACTTTGTCGGCGCCACCAGTTCAAGCACGCGTTCTTTGGGCGTGGGGAAGAGCACGTTGAA
>JBLMYN010000349.1:0-5573 GCA_050258305.1 Actinomycetota bacterium | reverse complement strand
GCTGCAGCAGATTGAGAACCACGTTCGCCTTGAGCAGGCCGCCGCGGAATCGTTTCTCGAATTCCCGACCCATGCGGTGCTGCACAGCAAGACAACATCGGCGCTTGTGAACTGAGGAGATGCTCCATGACGTATGAATTGCTGAACGGTCTATCGCCTGCCGAGGTGGACCAGGTGCTTGCGCTGGGCGCCAGGATCAAGGTGCCCAGCGGAGCCTCGCTCTTCCGCCTCGGGGATCCCGCCGATCGTCTCTTCCTCATGGAACGCGGCCAACTCAGGCTGACTCTTCCCATGAAGGTGAGGGGCAGGGAACAGGATGTTCTGATCGAGGAAAAATCCCCCGGTCAAACGGTGGGGTGGTCGGCGCTGATCGCTCCCTACCGGTTCACGCTTTCCGCGACGGCGTCACTGGAGACGGAAGTGATCGCCCTTTCGCGGGAAAAACTCCAGGAATTCATTGAAGCCTGGCCAGCCGTGGGTTGCAAGATTACTTTCAATCTCGCCGTCGTGATCGGGCGCCGTCTGCAACTGGTGCAGGCCATGTGGCTGCGCGAGATGCAGCGCACGGTGGAATTGCGTTCGGCGTAGCCGGGAAGAGCTTGAGGTCCCGGCCGGCTCGTTTTTCAGACATTACTTTCGCGGATGTTGATGGTGGACATCCGCATAGATCATCAATTTATAAGGAGCCGATCCAATGAACGGGAAGTCGTTTGCAAGAATTTTATTTTCTGCTCTTATCGTCACCGGATTGCTCAACCTGAGTGCAGTGTGTTCCTGGGCGCAAAGCCCCGCGGAAACCCTCTTTAAATCAAAATGTGCCGCCTGCCATGGAGCGGATGGACAAGGCAATGTCCCGATGGGTAAGAAACTCGGTGCTCACAACCTGAAATCACCGGAAGTGCAGACGCAGTCGGATGCACAACTGGCTGCTGTGGTCACCAAGGGACAGAACCACATGCCGGCATATGGCGGCAAGCTGAGCGCCGACCAGATCAATGATCTGGTCAAATTCATTCGCTCATTGAAATAGAAGAGGCCCGCAACACACGTGCGAACCTGCCCGGATCTCGATTGATCCGGCCCTGTTCGCACCAGGAGAGCACATCATGGCTACCGTAAATGGGGCGATCGAGCCCGAAGGTGTACCCTCGGGTGTCCGCCGGCGGGGCTTCATACAGTTGCTTCTGGCAACCGGGTTTGTAAGCACTGCCACTGCCTTCCTCTATCCCGTCTTGCGATATCTCGTTCCTCCCGCGGCCCTCGACCTGGGCGGCGATTCGGTTGTCGCCGCCAAGACCGGAGAGCTCAAACCGAACAGCGGAAAGATTTTTCGCTTCGGCAGCCGTCCCGGGCTGCTGATCTACACCGCGAGCGGAGAATATCGTGCGATGTCGGCCACCTGCACGCATCTTGGCTGCACTGTTCAGTACCGCGACGATCTGCAGCAGATCTGGTGTGCCTGTCACAATGGGCACTACGATCTGAACGGCAAGAACGTCTCTGGCCCGCCTCCGCGGCCGCTGGAATCATTTGAAGTCCAGGTGCGTGGCGACGAAATTTTCGTCCGGCGCCGCCGGGAGGCGTGACATGGCTCCAGCTGTAGCAGTCCGCAAATGGCTCGACGAACGCTTCGGATGGGATGAGTTGCTGTATCCCTTCCGCAAGAAGACTGTCCCTCGCCATCGCCTCTCGTACTGGTACTTCCTGGGCGGGATCACACTCTTTCTTTTTGTGATTCAGGTGCTCACCGGAATCCTTCTGCTTCTCTATTACAAGCCGGGCGCGAACGAGGCGTTTGAGAGCGTGCAGTACATCATGACGCGGGTGCAATTCGGGTGGCTGATCCGCTCCATTCACTCATGGTCGGCCAACCTCATGATTTTTACCGCGTTCGCGCACATGTTCAGCGTGCTGTTCCTGAAGGCCTACCGCAAGCCAAGGGAACTCACATGGGTGAGCGGTATCCTGCTGCTGTTTCTGGTGCTGGGGTTCGGATTCAGCGGCTATCTTCTGCCCTGGAATACGCTGGCGTTTTTCGCCACCAAGGTAGGCACCCAGATTACAGGGCAGGTGCCATTGATTGGAAAGCCGCTGATGGTCTTCCTGCGCGGCGGTGAAGACGTTACCGGCGCCACCCTGACCCGGTTCTTCGGATTCCATGTGGCGGTTCTTCCGGGACTGGCAACCATGCTGATTCTCCTGCATTTGCTGCTGGTGCAGCGCCTCGGCATCAGCGTGCCGCCGAAGGTGGAAGCCGAGTGGGCGGCAAACCCGGGCCAGCGCCGAGAAATGAAGTTTTTCCCCAACTTCATGCTGCGCGAACTCATGGCCTGGTATGTAGCGCTCGGAGTACTGGGCGCGCTTGCAGCGGTCTTTCCGTGGAACCTGGGCGTAAAGGCTGACCCGTTTGTCTCGGCGCCCGCGGGCATCAAGCCGGAATGGTACTTCCTGTTCATGTTCCAGACGCTGAAGCTGATTCCTTCAAAAGTGTGGGTAATCGACGGTGAAATCCTGGGTGTGGTGGGCTTCGGGATGGTCGCGCTTATCTGGATGTTGCTGCCGTTCTTTGAGAAGAATTATCCCGGCCGTCACACCCGCTGGATCACTGGAGTCGCCATGTTTGCTCTTGCATACATGGCAGGGATGACAATTTATGGTCACATCGCACAGTAAAATCCGGATTCTTCTTAAGATCAGCCTGCTGGTTCCGGCGATGGTGATCCTGCTGGGACGCGGCGGGCAGGCGGACACCCGCAACTCCTGCCTGGATTGCCACTCCGCTTTGCCCGATGAACTGGGAGTGACCGCAGAGAAATTTTCGCAGGACATCCATGCTCAGCGGGGCCTCACGTGTGTGAGCTGTCACGGAGGCGATGCCAGCAGTGATGATCCGGAAAAAGCAATGGATCGCAAGGCGGGTTTCAAAGGCAAGCCCAGCCGCGCGCAGATTCCGGCCTTCTGCGGAAGCTGCCATTCTGATCCGGCCTACATGCGCAAGTTCAATCCCAGCCTGCGCACCGATCAGCTCAGCGAGTACAAAACGAGTGTCCATGGAATGCGACTGGCGGCCGGCGATACCAAGGTCGCGGTGTGCATTGACTGCCACGGCGTCCACGACCTCAGGGCGCCCAGCGACCCAAAATCCAAGGTCCACCCGACGAACGTTGCAACGACCTGCTCGCGCTGCCATGCCGATGCCGCCTACATGAGCCGTTACAAGATTCCCACGAACCAGTTCGCGGGCTATAGCAAGAGCGTGCACCATCAGGCACTGGCGGAACGAGGCGACCTGAGCGCGCCGACATGCACCACTTGTCACGGAAATCACGCGGCCAGCCCCCCGGGCGTGACATCGGTAGCGAATGTCTGTTCGAACTGCCACGTCTTCCAGGCGCAATTGTTTGCTTCCAGCCCGCACCAGAAGGCCTTTGCGGACGCGGGGCTGCCGGGCTGTGTTACCTGCCACAGCAACCATGAAATCACTCACCCCACAGATGAGTTCCTCGGCACAGGAGAGAAAGCCGTCTGCATGCAGTGCCACACGCAGGGTGACGGAGGTTACGTGGCGGCGTCATCCATGAAGCGTGATCTTGATGAGCTCGTTCTGGCCATCAACCGCGCCGACGCGGTGCTGGGTAGCGCCGAGCGCTCCGGCATGGAAGTGAGCCAGCCCGTACTGGACATGGCACAGGCGAGGGATGCATTGATGAAAGCCCGGGTGAGCATTCACAGTTCGGACGTTGCCCAGGTCCAGGCCGCGGTTAAATCCGGAATGAAAGTGGCCGCCGCGGGCACCGAGGCGGGGAACAAGGCCCTGAAAGAACGCAACTATCGCCGTGCCGGGCTCGGAATTTCACTGTTCGCGATTGTGTTCGCCCTGGTTGGGCTCAGGCTCTATATCCGTCAGATTGAGAGATGAATCAGCCCGCTTGTTGTGCGCTTGTGGCTGTGCTTTCAGCAGACGCGGCTGAGACGCGCAAGTGATCGACCCAGTATGCCCACAGCACAGTGAGCGTCATGAAGACCAGACTCGAAATCGCAGCTTGCACTGCAGTTCCCGGAGGCGGCTGCCCTTTCAGACTGACAACCCAGATCCATGTGAGAATGGCAACCCCGAACCAGAACATGTATGTGCCAAGCTTCTTGCGGGATCGGGTTGAACGCAGGTAGAGCACGATACCGCCAAGCCAGATCAACCCTTCGACAATGATCATCCCAGGGCGCGAGTTGTACAGACCGAATCCGTAGTAGCGGTGAATGCCGGGGGCCAACGGCATATCGGGCCGATGAGCAATGAGATCAAGGACCCAGTGGCTCAGGACGAGGGTGAAGATGAGCAGGCTTCCCCTCCAGTGCCTGCGAACCAGGTAGTAAGCGGCGGCCAACAGGGTTCCCCAGAGAACATCGGTAGCCAGGCTGTGGCTGATCGGGTAATCGTACAAATCCATTGGGTTGGTGAGAGTGATGCCGGGCCTGATGGCAAAGTGCTCGGCGCCGGTGACCACGAGCACCCAGGCGAGGAGGTCGGGCAGAAGCGTTGCCAGCATCATCGTGCCCAGCGACATCCGCGGCGCGATTCTTTTGCCGGCAAGGCCTGCACCGTAATGTCCCACAAACATAACCAGGCTCCAATCGGCTGGCCAGTTCCGCAAGTATACAACTTACAATCCTCGGCACAGTCGTCCTTCGCCGCGAATTGTAAAGCGCAATTCATCAAAAACTAACAGTCCTTTCATCCTTCGTTCCCGCAGACCTGTTATCCGTAGAAACCGGAGCGGCAAGTCACGATTTGCGTGAGCTGTACCGGGCATCGCTCGTGCGCCGCCAATTCTGCTACGGAGGAATCAATGTCGCAATTGAGACGCTTTGCAATGCCGGGCATGCTTGCCCTGCTGGTTGCAGCCGGCCAGATCAAGGCAGGCGCACAGGAGATCAAGACTGTTTTCGTGATCGCGATGGAAAACCATAACTGGACACAGCCGGACAATCAGTTTAGCGGCGGAATCCAGCAGATTTTTCAGAATCCGGCCGCTCCGTTCATCAACAGCCTTGTGAACGGGACGGCGACCGCCGTTATCAATGGTCGCCAGGTGAATATCAGCAAACAGGTGGCCTATGCCACGAATTATCGCAATGTTCTGGCTACGGCGGGCGGGAACAACCCCCACATTCACCCGTCTGAACCCAACTACATATGGGCGGAAGCGGCCGCAAACTTCGGCGTGCAGAACGATTCAGATCCGTTTACCCCGACGGGGTCCCTGGCCCAGATCCAAAACCAGGAGAATCAACTGCACCTGGCGCGACTGTTGACCGATTGCGGCGTAAGCTGGAAGTCGTACCAGGAAGACATCGACCTCGTCCCGGACGGCAACTCCTTCGACAACATTGTTCTGCCCCGGAATCAGTGGACGTCTCCGATCAAAAGCTTCGCCGGAAACTTTGTCGTGGGTACCAACCAGTTCAACGGCTCAACGCAGTTCAATTACGCCGTGAAGCACAATCCCATGGCTATCTTCTCTGACACAAACGGCGGCAAAGATACAACCACTCCCAATACAATCCGCCAGCAA
>JBLMYN010000348.1:0-4503 GCA_050258305.1 Actinomycetota bacterium | reverse complement strand
TCTTTGACGCGGCGGGCGACGGCGCAGTCGTCGATAATTTCATGGCGAATGGCCGCAATCCCGCCCGCTCGTTCCAGTGCTGCGGGGCGAATCAGGATGCAGCCTCCGGCTGCGCCGGCAGTTTTGTGCCGCGGATCGGCGATCCATGCCGGAGGATAGAGCATGAGGAAAAAGAAGACGAACGCCGGGATCAGTGCGCTCTCAGCCAGGGTCTCGCAATGCAGTTTCACCATGAGCGACACCAGGTCGTAATTGCCGGTTTCGGCCATCGCAAGCAGGTTCTGCAGATTCTCCGGGCTATGCGCGATGTCAGCGTCAGTGAGCAGCAGGTAGTCAGGACGGAGTGACTGCGCTTTCTCAATTCCCTGTTGCACCGCCCAAAGTTTTCCTGACCAGCCCGCAGGCAGCGGCAGGGCCCGAATCACGGTGAGCCTGTTCGTTCGGCCGATCGCTTCGGCCGCTCGGACCGCAACTGCGGCAGTCCCATCTGCGCTCGAATCATCGGCAAGAAAAACATGTATGTTGACGCCCCGCTGCTGCAGCAGCGATGTAATACATGGGCCGATCACATCGGCCTCATCGCGCGCGGGCACCACAGCGGCCACGGACAGCTCGCGTTCCAGGTGTGATGCCGGCATCATGAACCGGCGGATGCGCCAGAAGCCGCCGTGGGCCACGGCAAGATATATCCAGATGGCGAAACTGATCATGGCCAGATAAAAGATCATGGCCAGTTCATTGTACGGAGAGCCGCGCTGACCGGCGACCAGCTTGCATCGTGGCCTTATGCGTTCGACATTAAAACCTGGAGGTGGGCCGGCGTGGAATAAAACATCCGGGGCCGCGAGCGGCCCCGGAGACATTCACTCGGCTTCGTTATTGGACGTTGAGGTTCACGTCGTCAATGACGAATGAGGTCTGCAGGCTCGAGTCCTCATGACCCAGGAACCGGATCTGGACTGTCTGCCCGATGAAGGAGTTCATGCTGAACGAATGCTGGAAGTATCCGCTGGCATGGTTCAGGTTGGAGAAGGTACCCAGAGTTGCCAGCACCGTACCGCCCGTGCTGAGCACCTGCACGCGCAGGGTATCAAAAGCCGTGCTGGTGGTGGTCTCCGCAGTATCGATATGCAACCAGAAGGTCAGCGTGGCAGAAGTGGATCCTGCAGGAATACTGACGGTCTGGCGTGCGCTATCTGTATGCGTCGTCCCGTAACCATCCTCCCACGCGTCCCACGCTCCGCTATGCGGCGGCTCAGCGCTGGAATTGTTGAGCACCCCGGCTGTCAGGGTCCATGGAGAGCTTCCGTTTTCAAACCCGGGATTCACAATCAACTGCGTCGCCGAAGCTGAGCTGATAGTGAGACTGACGGTGGTTGTGTGAGTCAGCGTGCCAGACGTACCAGTGATCGTGATGGTGCTGGTTCCGGTGGTGGCTGTGCTGCTGGCGGTAAAGGTGAGAACGCTGCTCGATGTGGTTGGGTTCACACTGAACGAGGCGGTCACGCCGCTGGGCAGGGCCGAGTTCGTGAGGCTCACTGACCCGGTAAAGCCGTTCTGGTCCGTAACGCTGATGGTGCTGCTGCCGCTGCTGCCCTGCTTCACGGTCAGGCTGGAGGGAGACGCCGAGAGCGCGAAGTTAGGCTGCGCCGGCGCGTTCACCGTAAGTGAAACGGAAGTGGTGTGGGTGAGCGAACCGGACGTTCCGGTGATGGTAACAGTCGCAGTGCCGGTGGTCGCGGTTGAACTCGCGGTCAGAGTCAGAACGCTGCTTGAAGTCGCCGGATTTGTCCCGAAGCTGGCCGTTACGCCGGAGGGCAAACCGGAAGCTGACAGGGTAACGCTTCCGGTGAATCCACCCGAAGGCGTAATGGTGATGGTGCTGCTGCCGCTGCTGCCCTGGGTAACACTCAGGCTGGTTGGCGAAGCCGAGAGAGAGAAGTTCGGGCTCGAGGCGGCCGGGGGCAGAACGCAGTTGTTTGCCGAGTTGGAGAACTCCAACTGGACGGTGTACGTGGTGCCGTTAGCGGTATAGGAACCCTGCTGGCCGTTGCAGATGTCGCCGATTTCACCGTTGTTCTGGTCATACCAGGCCAGCGGCGGAGCAAACGTGGTCGCGATCCCCACGAAGGCATCGGTCATGGCTTCAACAAGCTCGTGGCTTGTCACCGAGGTGTAGTTGCCGAACGTGGTGGACGTGCCGCACCCCGTGGCGCAACCGCTGCCGGGTTGCATGTCCGGCATAATGCCGTAAAGCACGTTATGGCCGTTCAGCAGGGTCGACGTAGTGCCGTGATACGCACAGAATCCGCCGGCCTGGCAGCTCGACGATCCGCCCTGCGTAATCGTCTTTCCCGGGGGGAAAAAGATCATGTACAGGGTGTTGGGGTTGCCTGCCGCGTCAAGCTGTGGCGCCGGGAGATGGCCGCCGTTGATCTGGGACAGCAGTTCCGACTGAATCTGGGAGTCGCTGATCGTCGATCCGTTGTTCGCCGCTGAGGGAACAATCTGGAACAGTCCTCCGAATGAGCCGAAGCCGAACGTCTGGTTCGTCCCTCCCGAAATAGTGGTGTTGTACTGCGTCAGCAGAGAGACGAGTCCGCTACCGCTGCCCGTGAAGTCGCTATAGAACTGGCCCATCGTGGGTGAGGTGGTTCCGGCTACCTGCGAGTTGTAGGAGCCGCTTCCATACAGCACCTCGACCACCTGAACGTTCGAGATGATCGGCCCTCCAAAATAAGAGAGATGCGCGCCGGCCGGGGCTGCGAAACCCACCGGGCCGCTGGCCGGATTGCGCCAGGGAACGCCGTGCTGGATGGCCACAAAATTCGGGATAACCAGCGGGACCTGGGCCGAACTTCCCCCGGGCGCCTGTGCCGCTGGTTGCGGCGCTTGCGATGCGGCTGCGCCGTCCTGGTTCTTTGCTCTTGAAACCTGCGCCGCAACGGGCATCGTTGCCATGCAGAACAGAGCTGCCAGGCATAGCCACAACCATGCGGAACTGCGGAATCCCCTGCGGGCATGAGTGCCCGAAAGGTTAAAACGAGTGGGTTGAAACATTCTTTTCTCCTTCGTAATGTTTGCGAAATCGATTGTTCTCTCTCTTCAATCGCGTTCGCTTTGTGAGGGACAGCGACAGGAATCTACTGACCGCCGGCTTTCAAGCGGAGCAACATCCTAATCCAAAGTTGCTGTTATGTATCCAGGTTTTTAGGACAGGAACAAAGGTTCTAAGCAGGCTTGTAGTAGTTCCAAAATGGAACGCCGTGCAAACTTTTGCTAGTCCAGGTTCCCAGCCTTAAATCGAAGACAACGTTCTTTTGCGGATTGTCAGCGCAGGCAGGTGCTGATGACAGTTTTTTAAGCTAGACTCTACCTTTTATGGAATGGTTTGAAAGAGAAGAATTCTGGCAGGATTTGTATCCTTTCATGTTTTCTGCCGAGCGTTTTGCCGCCGCCAAAGATGAAGTAACGAACATCCTCACCCTTGCCCGGTGTACTGCCGGCCGTGTACTCGACCTTTGTTGCGGTCCGGGACGCCATTCGGTTGAGTTCGCGCACCGCGGCTTCACCGTGACTGGCGTCGATCGCTCTCCTTTCCTGCTTGAGATTGCCCGGCGGCGCGGCTCCGAGGCCGGGGCATCCGTGGAGTGGGTCTCTGAAGATATGCGCCAGTTCGTTCGTCCGGATAGTTTCGATCTGGCCTGCAACATCTTTACTTCGTTTGGCTACTTCAAGAACGAACAGGATGACCTCGCGGTCCTGCGCAACATCCATGCCAGCCTAAAGGATGGCGGCGTGGTGGTGATGGAACTGCTCGGCAAGGAACGGCTGGCCAGAGTCTGGCAGAACTCAAGTTGTGATGATCTGCCGGACGGCTCGGTTCTGCTGCAGAGACGCCGGCTTCGCGACGACTGGACGCGCATACTCTCCGAGTGGACGCTGATCAAAGACGGCCAGGCGCGCACGTTCAGCTTTGAGCACACCATCTATTCCGGACGCGAACTCAAAGACCGGCTTCTGTCTTGCGGCTTTCAAACCGTGCAGCTCTACGGAAGCCTGGCCGGCGCTCTCTATGATCAGGACGCCGCGCGCCTGGTGGCCGTGGCGCGAAAGTAGCCCCTGGCTTTCCTTCTTGACACATGCTATGCCTCAGACATATATGTTATAGACATATATGCCACAGTCATTGTCTCTGTTTCATCGCGAACTGAAAAAGGGCAGCGCCGAGCTGCTCATCCTCTCCCTGCTGGAGGCGCGGCCGCGCCATGGCTATGAAATCAGCCAGCTCATTGAGAACCAGTCCGGCGGGGCCATCAGTTTCAACATCGCCTCTTTTTATCCGCTGCTTTACCGGCTGGAGAAGCGCGGCTGGATCCAGGGCCGCTGGGTGGAGAAAAGCGGGCAGCGCCGGCGCCGCTATTACAAGCTCACCGCCGCCGGCCGACAGATGCTTGCACAGCAGCGCGATACGTGGCTGCAGTTTGTCGCTGCCATGCAGCG
>JBLMYN010000347.1:0-13881 GCA_050258305.1 Actinomycetota bacterium | reverse complement strand
AGGAACTGGTCGGCAATGAGCCCGGCCAGGGTCACGCACGCCAGCGTGATCAGGCTCTTCACCAATGTACGCATATCACGATTTTAAGCACTCGCCGGGGCTGGAGCAAACCACACAAAAGGCAGGGACGTGCTTCCGCACATCCCTGCCGAAAGGGGGAGGAGTTAGCGACAAGTTCCGCGAGGCCACGCGGGAATGCCCTTTTCATCTCTCAGGTTCACTGTTTTGCCGGCGACGGTGATCTGGCGGGTGACAAAGATATCGCCTCGCCGCATCGTTGTCTTGACACCGGTTACTTCCACCTGGTCGCCTTTGTTCAGTTCCAGCCCCTGGTCTTTCAGGAATTTGGAGGGCCCCAGCGCGACCTCAGTGTTCCCGGCCTCGGTCTTCACGACGAGATGCGTCGCGCAGGCTCCGATGGTCTTGATTTCTTCTATTGTCCCGGTAAGCCTGGTTTCAGCGCTCGGATCATATTTAAATCCGGGCCCCTGTCCCATTCCACCTGGTCCCATGCCGCCGCGCTGCGCGAAGGCAGTAACACCTGCGAGCGCGATGATCAACAGTAGTGCTTTTAACTTCATGGATACATACCTCCATATACAAACTTCTGCTTCTGGGCAACCGGCATCGAGCCGAGGGGGATTGTTGCCGACTGTGTTATTTTGAGACCGCAGCTTTGATTTGCTGCGGAGGTGTTCTCCTGGGCTCGCCAGTCTCCGGCAATCCCATCCAGCGGAAAATTGCCATCGCGGGGCACCAGTTGGTGAAAGCCGACTGAAACAGATTCAAGCCGACAAAAGCGGTAAAGAGCAGCCACCAGGGAGAAACCCAGTAGCCCAGAGCCAGCGTGAGGAGCACGAAAAATCCGGCCAGCAGACGTAATGCGCGATCCACGGTCATAAATCAACTCCTTATTTTCTATGCGGCGGCATCCGCCACGTTTTCCGGGGCATGTACATGCGGTGGAGTCACATGTTCGTGCCGCCGTTCACTCAGGTAGTAAAGGACCGGCACCGCCATGCGGGAGAGGAGCGTGGAAGCCACCTCTCCAGCCATCAGCGAGATGGCCAGGCCCTGAAAAATGGGATCGAACAGAATCACGCTCGCGCCCACCACAACGGCCGCAGCGGTCAGCAGCATGGGACGGAAGCGGATTGCGCCGGCATCCACCACGGCCTGCGCCAGAGGAACGCCGTGGGAGCGGCGCAGCTCGATGAAGTCAACCAGAATGATTGAGTTGCGCACGATGATGCCCGCCCCGGCGATGAAGCCGATCATCGAGGTTGCGGTAAAGAACGCTCCCATGAGAGCGTGCGCCGGAAGAATGCCCACCAGAGTCAGCGGAATCGGCGCCATGATCACCAGCGGCGTCTGGAATGACTTGAACCATCCCACCACGAGGACATAGATCAGCACCAGCACGGCGGCAAACGCCAGGCCCAGATCACGGAATACTTCAATGGTGATGTGCCATTCGCCGTCCCATTTCATGGCATACCGGCCAGTGGCCGGCGGCTGCACCGCGTTGTAGCGCGCGATATTGTACCCGTAAGGCAGCTTAAGCTTGTCTATCGCGGCATTCATCTTCAGGATCGCGTACACCGGGCTCTCTTCTTCTCCGGCCACATCGCCGGTTACATAGACCACCGGCTGCATGTTCTTGCGATAGATGCTCTGGTCAATGACAGTCTTTGTGGTGTTCGTAACTTCGCCGAGCGAAACCTGGGCGCCTCCCGGCGCGGGCAATTTGATGTGCTCAAGGCCTTCCATGCTGGAGCGGTCGGCACGCGCAAGGCGCACCTGGATGGGCACATCTTCGCGGCTGTCCGGAGAGTGCAGCAACCCGGCTTCAGCGCCCTGCAACGCGATTCGCACAGTACTGGAGACGTCGCTCGCAGAGACGCCATGGAGCGCCGCCTTGTCCAGATCAACGTTCATCTCGTACTTTGTCTGCGGGTCCTCGACGTACCAGTCCACGTCAACCACACCGGGCGTCTGCTGGAAAATCTTTTTGATCTTTGCCGCAAGTTCAGTCTGGCCTTTGTAATCTGGGCCATAGATTTCAGCCACAAGCGTTTGCAGCACCGGAGGCCCCGGCGGCACTTCACTGACCTTAATGCGCGCACCGAACTTCTGCGCTATCTGTTGCAGCCCTGGCCGCAGCCGCCGGGCAATTTCATGGCTTTGCGCACTGCGCTCGCTGCGCGACAGCAGGTTCACCTGGATGTCCGCCTGATTCGGCTGGTTGCGCAGGTAATAGTGCCGCACCAGCCCGTTAAAGTTGTAGGGGCCGGACGTACCCGAATAAACCTCGTAATTGAGCACCTCGGGCTGTTTGGCCAGATAGCCGCCGAGTTCCTGCGCCACACGCGTGGTCTGCTCCAACGTGGTGCCGTCCGGCATGTCAATGATCACCTGGAACTCGCTCTTGTTGTCAAAAGGCAGCATCTTCACATGAACGAGTTTCAGCGGGACCAGAGTGCAGGCTGCCAGCAGCAGCACAACCATCCCCACCAGGAAGATCATGCGGCGACGGCTGTTGGTGATAAGCGGTTCCATGATGCGGCGATAGAGCTTTGTCATCCAACCTTCGGCCGCATGGCCGTGGGCGCCTGAATCCGTATCTGCGTAATGCCGCAGCAGGCGCAATGCCGCCCATGGCGAGACGACAAAGGCGACTACAAGCGAGAAGAGCATGGCCGCAGACGCGCCAACCGGAATGGGCCGCATGTACGGTCCCATCAGCCCTCGCACGAATGCCATGGGCAGGATTGCCGCGATGACCGTGAAGGTCGCCAGGATAGTGGGATTGCCGACTTCATCCACGGCCTCGACAGCCACTTCGTGCAGCGGACGCCCGCGATTTTCCGGCAGGCGGAAATGTCGGACGATGTTCTCCACCACCACAATCGCATCGTCCACCAGAATGCCGATGCTGAAGATCAGCGCGAAAAGCGTGACCCGGTTCAGCGTGTATCCGTAGAGATAAAAAATGGCCAGGGTGAGAGCCAGCGTCACCGGAACAGCCAGCAGCACCACGCCAGATTCCCGCCAGCCCAGTGCCAGCGCGATCAGCAGCGTAACGGACAATGTCGCAAGCAGCAGATGCTTCAGAAGTTCATTGGATTTGTCTTTGGCCGTTTCGCCGTAGTTGCGGGTGACAGTGAGGTGGAGATCGGCGGGAATCGTGTTGCCGCGCAATTGGTCCATGCGTTGCAATACCTTCTCTGCGATCAGGGTTGCATTGGTACCCTTGCGCTTGGCCACAGTAATGGTAACGGCTGGAACGTTAACGGACGCACCCTGTGCAGAAGCGGGACCCGCTCGCGTGGCGCCTGCGCCGGAGCCGTAAAGTACGTAATCGGAAGGCTCGGCGGGACCGTCTTCAATCTTCTCGACAACGTCGCGCAGATACACTGGACGCCCGTTGCGCACACCGGCCACCACGGATTTCAGATCATCCGCTTTGGAGAGAAATGTTCCCGCTTCAACCTGAAATTCGCGGTTGTCCTGAGCAAAGCTTCCGGCCTGCTGGCGTGCATTTGCGGCGCGCAATTGGGCAACGACCTGTCCCGGCGTCAGCCCATAGGCAGCCAGCTTTTCCGTGTCCAGCACCACGCGAATCGTGCGTGGCTGGCCGCCGATAATGGTGGTTTCGGAGACGTCATCGATTTGCTTGATGGTGTGTTCCAGTTCGCCGGCCACCAGGCGCAGTCGATAGGGATCGTAATTGGCGCCCCACAGCGTCAGCGCCAGGATGGGCACATCGTCGATGGAACGCACCTTGATAATCGGCTGCGAAACGCCCGGCGGGATCTTGTCAAGGTTCGAATATAACTTGTTGTAGGTTTTTACGATTGCGTCTTCTTCTTTCGTACCCACATAGAACCGGACGATGATCACGCTCATGCCGGGATGAGAAATGGAGTAGAGGTACTCCACGCCTGGAATCTCGCGCAGGACCTTCTCCATGGGGATGCTGACCCGCTGCTCTACCTCCTTTGGGGTCGCGCCCGGCATCTGCACCATGATGTCCAGCATGGGAACCACGATCTGCGGTTCCTCTTCGCGCGGCGTCTTCATAATGGCCAACGCTCCCAGCAGCAGCGCGCCGACAATGGTCAGGGGCGTGAGCTTGGATTGGATAAAGCTGAGAGCGATTTTCCCTGCAAGCCGAAGATGCGTCATTACCGTGCCTCGATACGTTTTCCGGCAAGATCGCGGCCATCGGGATCGGTGACGATGGTTTCCGCCGGCATCAGACCCGAAAGCACTTCCACGTGGCCCTGAGTCTCGGTTCCCAGAGTGACATAGCGCAAGGTGGCAATATTGTCATCGCCCAGCACGTACACGCTCTGCAGTTGTCCGCGATCGAGCACGGCCGTGCGCGGCACGGCGATGGCCTGCTTTAGCCCGCGGCTGAATGCGGCGCGCCCGAACAGTCCGGAACGCAAACCGGGATTGGCCGGCAGGTCGAGTTTGACAACAAAGCTGCGGCTGGCCGCATCGGCAGCAGGCACAATCTGCACTACCTTGCCCATGAGCGGCGCGCCGTTAAACGCGTCAAACTGCACCGGCACGTTCTCTCCCAGGTGCACGTACTTGAGATCACGCTCGTCCACGGTGGCTTCGAGCCGGTAATGCCCTGCCTCTTCCACCGTGAGAAGAGGCGTTCCAGGGGTAGCGAGCGCGCCGGGATCCACCCGGCGCTCGGTGACCACGCCGTCGAAGGGCGCAAGGACTTTTGTATAGCCGAGCAGGATTTTGTTCTGCCCAAGAGCGGCCGCGGCTTCTTCTCGGTTCGCCTTCGCGAGCGCTAGACGCGCTGTGGTGGAATCAACCTTGGCCTTGGCCTGGTCGTACTCACGGGCACTGATGATGTCCTTCTTATAGAGATAGTCGAGACGCTTATAGTCGGACTTTGCCAGGTCCAGATCGGATTGCGCCGATGCGATCTCGTGTTCGGCGGACTCGAGAGCAGCCTGCCCGCGGTCCACAGAGGCACGATACTGCGAAGGATCCATGGTAATAAGCACCTGCCCGCGCCGGACCGCGTCGCCTTCGCGGACATTCACGGTAATCACATCGGCCATTACCTGGGCTGCCAGCGGAGCTGTGCGCCAGGAACGAACCGTTCCCGTAGCCTGGAGGATGTCCGGAATTTCCGCCTGCTGCACCTGCAAAACATGCAGGCCGGTCACCGATTCCGGGGCGCTGGCCGCGACTTTGGGCTCTGAACTGCATCCTGCAAGCGCTGCGACGGCGGCAACCGCGAACAAGATTCTGAATCGAATGTCTCTCATTACCGTCTCCTCTCCTTTTCGCCACTCAAGAGCGCACCGTTCGCCGGAGCTTTCTCTCAGACGTGGGCGGTGAATCCATCTCCGCCAGCCGCGCCCGGGTTTGTTCGGTGGCGCTGTTGCAGACCAGATCGCAAAGCTTGAAAACCATTGGGTCGGCAATGGAATAAAAGATGTTGAGGCCTTCCCGGCGGCGGGTGATCAGCCCGCCCTGGCAGAGCGCCTGCAAGTGCTTGGAGATGTTCGGCTGGCTGCTCCTTAGACTCTCCACGATCTCGTTCACGGGCATTTCACCCTCTTCCAGCAGTTGCAGGATGCGCAGGCGCATGGGCTCACCCAGCAGCCGGAACCGCTGCGCCACCACTTCTGTCATCGTTTCTGTCAGACGCGTTGCCAAGCAACCCTCCATGAATAACTATATAACTATATTCTCATATAGATGTCAAGAGGATTTTGGCGAGTCCCCCCTCCTTCCCGTTTATCAGATCCGGGCGAGAACAGACTGAAGCCGCCGGTTAACTTCCTCCGCGATAGGCCCCAGTTCAGGGTTGCCGACAAACTGCATCATCTTCCCGGCATCGATCACCGCAACCTCCACCCGGTCCGCGCTCTGGCGCAGAGTGACATTGCAGGGCAGGAGCAGGGTGATTTCCGGCTCCGCCTGCATTGCCCTGTAGGCAAGCTGCGGATTACATGCGCCGAGGATCAGTTGCCGGGGAACCTCCACACCCAGCTTCTCGCGAAGCGCGTTGCTGATGTTGATTTCGGCCTGTACTCCGAAACCTTCCTGTTGCAGTGCGTTGCGCACTCGGTCCAGTATCTGGTCAAACGTTCCGCTCACGGTTTTCGAGTACCCGTATTTGAGGGCTGTGCTTTGCATAAGGTAATCTCCCTTTCAGTCTGCCGCTGTTGGTCACCAGGCGGATGTGATCACAGTCACCACCCGCGGTGATGCCCGACCGACTCAGGAAATAGGGACGCAAAGAAAAACGCCGGCTGCACTCACGAGCAGCCGGCGCGAGAGAGACTAACCGGGTTAGAAGGTAAGCTTCAGGCCGCCCTGGAATTGCCTGGGGTTGAAGACTGTGCGGGGCGTTCCGACCGCGCCGCTGGGTCCGAAGATGCCGTCGCCAAAGTGCTGCGGCGCAGGCCCGACAAAATCAGGCGCTCCGTACACTGAGAAGACTTCATCCACGTTCGTCGTGTTGAACACGTTGAAAGCGTCAAACGAGAGCGCCAGATGTTTGCGTTCGGTGAGGTGGAACGTGCGCGAGAGGCGCAGGTCCACCGTCTTGAGCGTGTCGCCGCGGTAGCTGTTGCGCGGCGAGTTGCCCACGCGGTCCGTGACCGGGTTGCCGTCATTATTGGCGTCAAAACCGACAAACAGTGTGAAGGGCCGGGCCGATTGCAGCGTGACGATGCTGCTCAGCTCGAAGAAACGCAACAGGCCGTGGTCCGGCGCATCGGCTACAAAGTTGGCCACAAACCGCTGCCGCGCATCCTGGTTGGAATTAGCCCGTTCCAGGTTGCGCTGCGCATTGGATTGCGGCGTGCTGACGAAGGTCACGAACGTGCCGTCATCGAGCGTGTGAGAAAACGTGTAGTTGGCATTCAGGCTGAAATATTTGTTGGCCTTCTCGGTCACCTGCAGGGTCGCGCCATGATAGACGGAGTTGCCGGTGGAATCAGTGAAGTAAAAAATTCCGTTGGTGCCGTTCGATCCTCCAGGAGGAGCAGGGATGTTCGGGTCATTGATGGCGAACGCGTAAATATCTTTTCCTGTGCCAACTTCTTTCCCGATTGGAGGACCCACGTTCAGGTCAATGGGACGAACCAGATGATGGCCGGCAACAAACAAGTAGCCAAGTCCCACAGTGAGACCTTTCCCGATCTGTCGGTCAACTTCCACGCTGGACTGCTCTGAATAAGGAGGAATCAGATTGCGATCCACCATGGTTCCGCCCTGAACAAAGAGCGAGTTGTTGGGGAAGGATCCAGTATTGATCAGGTTCTCAAACGCCGAAGCCAGCAGCGGCGGCGGCACGGTTCCCGGGGGCAGAGGAGAGCCGGGAGGCGGCGTTGGACAGCCATTCAAAACGCAGGGCGTGGGCAGGAACATGCTGTTCAGGATCCACTCGCCCGTGGTCTGGTTGTTGTTGGTGGGCAGCCCGGTAATCACCGGCGGACGCTGCTGAGATGGCACAAAGAAGAACGTGAGATTGTAGCGGTCGTTGAAGATGCCATAACCTGCACGGACCACAGTCTTTGAATCCGGAGCCCAGGCGAGGCCGACGCGCGGCTGAAATTCCTTGCGATAGGGGTTGACGAAGAAGCCCAATCCGGTTTCAGTGTCATAGCGCAGGCCGTAGTTCACGGTCAAAGCCGGCGTGAGCTTCCACTGGTCCTGGGCAAAGAAACCGAAGTAGCTATGGTTCAGACTGAACGAGAAATTGCCGATCGAGGACAGGTTAAATGCATTGTCCCATGTGGTGGGCACCGAGGGTGACGCCGCATTGGGATCAAAAGGCCCGGGGCCAATCGGAGCTCCCCAGAAGAACGCCGCAATGCAGGGCGCAACCAGCCCTACCAGCGGCGGCGGGCAGGGGTTGACACCCCATGCGGCTTTGCCGGAGGCCAGGAGGTCATCCAGACTGGGGAAGATGATGCGCGCCGGCGTGAATCCGGGATTGATGACGAAGTTCTGCACGTAGTTCACGTCAACGCCGAACTTGGCGTAGTGCTTGCCGTGAATCATGGAGAAGGTGTCAGAAAGCTGCGTCCGTTTCTCGTCGTAACGGTCGAACGCGCCGAAGTTGTGGCCGAACAGCAATACGTTGGGAACGTCAAGATTCGGCTGCCCGGTGACACCCGGGAAGCCGTAGTTGCGCTGCGCCCACTGGAACAGAACATCGTTATTGCGGTTCCCGCCGATCTGCGAATCCCAGGTGGTGACAATGGCCTGGTCGCGCAGCAATCCATTGCGGCCGCTGCTGGGAGCGCCAATGCCGCCTCCGTCCAGAGTCTCACCCACCAGCATGTTCAGGTCGGTGCCGCGCTGAATCAGGTAGCGGGCGGAGAGCCGGTTTTTGTCATTGAGCTGGTAATCGAACTTGAGAAAGCCGTTGTCGACATCGGCGGTCTTTTTCACGTTCAGGTTTTCCGGCGCCAGCCCGTAACTTTGCTTCACGGCATTAATCGCTGCAAGGTTCTGAACCAGGATGCCGGGATACGTGGGCGACTGCGCCCGGCGCTGCCCTTCGTAGTTCATGAAGAAGAACAGTTTGTCCTTCTTGATGGGACCACCCAGCGTAGCGCCAAACTGGTTCTGCTGCAGCACGTCAAAGCCCGGCAGCGTGAGAATCGACTTGGCGTTAATGGCGTTGTTCTCAAGGTATTCATAGAGCGAGCCGTGCAGATCATTGGTGCCCGACTTGGTGACGATGTTCACGATTCCGCCGAGCGCGCGGCCATATTCGGCTCCGAAGCTGTTGTTGACCACGCGGAACTCGCTGACTGCTTCCTGCGAAGGCGTGGCGCGTTGCGAGCCCGTGACGGCGGCGATGTTGTCAGCGCCGTCCACGGTAACGCTGTTGCTCAGATCGCGCTGCCCGCCAAAGGAGATTCTCGTCACGCTGGGATCGGTGAACGTGGACTGCAGGCTGATGCGCCCTGTAGTCACTCCCGGAGTAAGAAGCGCGAAATCCGTAAACAGCCGGCCGCTGATGGGCAGAGACTGGATCTGGTTCGTCGCAATCACCTGGCTCACCTCAGTGCGGGTGGGCTCAATGGTGGGCGCTTCGGTGCTCACGGTCACCTGCTCTGCCGCGGAAGCCACGCCCAGGGTCACGTCCTGCGTCGCGATCTGGCCCACAGTCAGGTTCAGCGCTTTGCGCGTGAACTTTCCGAAGCCCTTCGACTCCACCGTCAGGTCGTATTTGCCCGGCGGCAAATTGGCCAGGATGTAAAAGCCGGTGCCGCTGGTATTGGCGGTGTACACGTGGTTGGTAGCAAGACTGCGCAGGCTGACGGCCGCTTTCACGATCACGCTGCCGGTCTGGTCGCGAACGGTGCCATTCAACTGCGCATCGGCGGCGCTAACCTGGGCTGCGGCAGGGAGAGTGGCGGCAAGAAAAAATAAAGAGAGCAATAGAGTGGCGCACACTCGAAGCTTCATGGTTCCTCCGGGGGTGGAACAAAAGCCTTTCGAACGTTCGTTCGCTCAGGCCGCCTTTTCCCAACGGGCTGGCAAACCTAAGGCTTTTGATCCGCGGGAATTCTCTGCACCTTGGGAGGAAAAGTCAAGCAGATATTTCTACGTCGAAATTATCAGGGCACGAAGCAGGCTTTCTTAGGGTATTTCACGGATTTTTGAGTACCAGGGCCGGCTGATCATACAACTGAATCTGCAGGCTGAGCGACTTGCGCGCATTAAACGCCTTCTGGTCGACAGGAAAGGAAAACACGGCCACGCCGGTATAAGCGGTCTTCGGCGCGATTTTCAGTTCTTCGCGTAGCGGGTCCGCATTCGCTTCTTTGAGGGAAGGAAAGGCCTTGATGTAGGTCTCCGCATCGCCCGACGGCGCGGCATGATCCGTAAACTTCTTGCCGTCCGCGGTTTCCAGTTCGAGATCGATGTTTCTGATCCAGAGCTGCTTGTCGATAACATTATTGATTCTTGCCTGCACCGCCACCATTGTGTTGCCCTGCTCGTCGGCCGTGGCGATCTTGGTAATCGCCCCGCTCATCACCGGCTGCTGGCGATTGATGAACGCAACCACGACGATAATCACCGCCACGGCGGCTGCGGCAATCACCACAGGCACCACGGGAGGCAGCGTCCACTTGGCGCGGTCGAACTCTTCGGTAATGGGAACGTGCCCAGGCGTGTATTGCGGAGCCGGAGCAGAGGCCTGCCGGCCTGCATTCGGCGGCTGGGGAGGATTGGCGTTCTCAGGCATCAGCGCAACTCCTGAAACAAAAGAGCATACTCCGTGAGATGCCGGATGGCGAGCAGAAGCTGGAAGCTTTCATGAAACCGCGGCGAGCACCGGTTTCCCCCGGCGCATTGCCCTGGCGAAATCGGCCGCAGGCAGGGTGTTCAGGAGATCGGCCTTTGTCAGCCAGGCGCGGCGGAGCTGCAGCACGCCATAGCGGATCTTTTCGAGGTGTGAAGTGTGATGAGCATCCGTGTTGATGACAAACTTCGCTCCCTTCGCTTTCGCCATGCGCAGATGGAGGTCGCGAAGATCAAGCCGGTCAGGGTACGCGTTGTGCTCCATCGCCACGCCCGCTTTTGCGGCCGCGGCGAAGACCTTGTCACAATCAAAGCTGTATCCCTCACGCCGCAGCAGGAGCCGCCCGGTGGGATGGCCGATGACGGAGGTGTGCGGGTTCTCAATCGCGCGCAGCAACCGGGCCGTCATCTGCGCCTGGTCCTGGTTGAAATGCGAGTGCACGCTGGCGATCACCAGGTCCATCTGCTCCAGCACGGAATCGGAAAGGTCCAGTTCGCCCTCGGCCAGAATGTCGACTTCAATGCCGGCAAAGATCGTAATGCCTTCAATTTCCCGGGCGGCATTGCGGATGCGCTTGATGTGCTCTTCCGCGCGTTTGTCATCCAGCCCGTTGGCAAAAGCAAGGTTCTTGGAATGGTCGGTGATGGCCATATATCCATAACCGCGCTCGCGGGCTGCCATGGCCATCTCTTCAATGCTGCATTTGCCGTCAGTCTCCACCGTGTGCATGTGCACGTCACCGCGGATATCGGACTCTGAGATCAGTTCCGGGAGCGCATGGTTTTCCGCAGCCTCAATTTCGCCGTTGTTCTCGCGCAGCTCGGGCGGAATCCAGTCAAGACCGAGCTTCCTGTAGATTTCCTCTTCTGTCTTGCCGGCGACGCGCTTTTCGTCCTCCATGCGCACCAGCCCATATTCGTTCAGGCTGTAACCCTGCTTCAGGGCCCGCTGGCGCAGGGAAACGTTGTGGTTCTTTGACCCGGTAAAGTACTGCAGGGCGGCGCCGAACGATTCCGGAGGAAGCAGACGCACATCCACCTGCATGCCGCTGCGCAGCTTCACGCTGACTTTATTCTCTCCCCTGGCCAGCACCTCCATGATGCCGGGGAAATTGACGATCTTGTCGATGACCTTGTTGCGCTGTGTCTCGCTGCCGCAGCACTTTCCCGTGACCAGCATGTCCAGGTCGCCCACGGTTTCCCTGCCCCGGCGCAGCGAGCCCGCGGGCGTCACTTTATCCACGCCGGGCAGCTTCTCAAGCGCGGAGATCATCTTGGTGGCAACGTCATCGGCAACATCAATATGGAACCGGCCCGTCACCTGGCGATAGCTCTCAATCGCCTTCAGGATTTTCTGTTCCGATTTCTCGCTCAGCCGCGGCAGCGTCCGCAGCTTGCCTTCCTGCGCCAGCTTCGCGACTCCATCCACATCGCAAATCTGGAAGGCGTCCCAGATGAGAGCAATGGTCTTGGGCCCCAGCCCGGAAATCTTCAGCAAGTCCAGCATGGATGGCCGGTATCTCTTCAGCATCTGCTCATGCATGTCGAGCTTGCCTTCACTGAAGATCTGGCGGATGTTGGCCGCCATCCCCTTACCGATCCCCGGTATCGCCAGCAGCGCCTTCTGGTCCTGGTAAATCTCAGAGAGGGGCTGGTCCAGAGCTTCAATTGCCTCGGCGGCACGGCGGTAGGAACGGATACGAAAAGGATCTTCCGCCGCCACTTCCATCAGGTCGGCGGTCTCATACAGGACGTTGGCAATCGATTTGTTATCGGTCGGCGTGGCCACCACCCCGATTTTAGCGCAGCCTGCTGAGGACCGGCACGCGCCCCTGCAAAGCGGCCCCTGCGGATCTTGTCATGGCGAGCATCCAACCAGCTCAACCGGCTGAAGAGGAATACACATTCATCAACCGCTGTCTTCCTGAGCCGCTCCGGGGAAGCGTGCGACCAGGGGATGAGTCGGGAATATACAAACTCATCAGGCAAGGGGGAGCCCCTGACCAGGAGCCCCCTTTTTAAGCTGACCCTTTATATTCCCGCGACTCTTTACAGCGAATCGAGGAACGTCAGCAGTTCATGTTTTTCGCGCGCGGTCAGCGCACGGTAACGGAACGTCACGCCTGTTGCTTCGCCTCCGTGGCGGAGGATGGCATCCTGGCGTGTGGCGGAAAGCAGATCATGCATCAGGCGGCTTTTGGTCCGCAGGCCCCACAAAGGCGAGGTGCGGAGCTTGTTGGCGGTGTCCTGCGGTCCGTTCTGGACAATGCCGTCACCGGTGCCGATGTTATGCAGCAGAAAATCACTGTAAGGATGAATCACTTTGCTGCCCAGAGCCTCCGGCACAGTGAAGGCGCCACCGTTGATTTTGGTTCCCGCCGGGACGGTGGTCATGGAGCTTACATGGCAGATGTCGCAGCCGATCTGGTGAAACAGTTGCGCTCCGGCCTGCGCGTCCGGCGTGGCAGCCAGCGCCGCATCGCGGGGCGGAACTTTGGTGGAGCGAACGAACGAGGCAAACTTGTCGATGTCCTGCAGGCCGTTGGCCGGATCCGTCTTGTCCTCGATGTCCGGCACGGTATCGCAAAGCGGCGTGCTGTCAGCGGAGAACAAGCGATTGGTGATGCCCTGCTCGTTGACGTAGGCATCGCCGGCAAACGAGAGAATGCTGGCCTGCTGGTCCTTCCATCCAAAACGGCCGACGCGCGTCTGCCCGGGCGCTTCCGCTACCGGCACCTCCACGACCTCGCCCGAAATTCTGCCGTGGGTGAGCCGGGTCTGGCTGATGGCGATGCCGATCAGCGTACGATCATCAACGGCTTCCACAAAGCCATCGCCCAGTGCGCTGGTGGTGGCGCGCAGCGCCCGGATGGTCTCGGAGGCGGGAACGCGTTCCTGGGCCTCGACGCAAACGGCACGGTCGTTGACCAGCGAACGCCCCGCGATGACGGTGGCTCCGTCATTCAGCGTGATGTTCGGATTTACGAAGTTGCCTTGCGCATTACGATGGCCCACGCGCAGTTCGCTGACGTCACTGCTGCCGCCCACCACGGGGTTCCCGTGGCAGTCCACACAGCCGCGCGCGTTGTATACGGGTCCAAGCCCGCCGGCAATGTCATCTTCCTCCATGAAGGTCTTCATGTCATCGCTGAGAGTTTCATTGTTTGCCAGCGGCATTCCGTTGCCCTGAGGCTGGGAAGCGGAATTATCGACCGGCGTGTCATACCCGGCGGGCGCTTCCTGAGCATTCTGGCCTATACCGGACCAGACTGAGATGGCTGCAAAAACAAGCCCTGCAGCAAGGCGCAAAAGTTTCCGTCGTGCCATGGGGAGGTCCTCCTGGACGTTTGTATTGGCTTCTGTTGTAAGCGAGCTTGAGCCGTTCGCGTGACAAGTCGCGCGTGCCCGGAAAAAACAAACGGCATTTTCAGGACGTACCAGTTCGGTGGGCTTGAAGTGCCTTCGTATCTTTTGCTTTACATCAAAGCCCCGGAAGTGGCGAAAGCACTCGAGTGCGTGGAGAGTAAACGAAGGCCGCAGCGCGAGTCAATTGCGCATTAGAAGAGT
>JBLMYN010000346.1:0-20169 GCA_050258305.1 Actinomycetota bacterium | reverse complement strand
AAGTATTGATCAGCAACCAGAGTGAGCGCCTGCGCCAGAGGGTCGTCCACCGGCGAATTCGCGACTAAAGCCCTTCTGCGCTGGAGTTCGGCCTTGCGCACGGCGGCAGCCATGCGAACGTTGCGTTTCTCTGTCGATGCAATTACAACGGCGCTACTTCCCTTCTTCAAGGTCCAACTGAACACCAGGGGATTGAACAGGTCTTCGCGATTGTCGAGGCCGCGTTCGCGCTCAATGCGAAACAGAAAATCGCGATACCAGTGGCCTTCTTTTTCGACACGGCCGGCATCATGAGCGAAATGCAACGCTGGCAAGGTTGCGTAAGGCTGCACGGTTACCCGCTCCTGTTCGGCTGCGAATTCCTGATGCAGAGCGCCGTTCTCGTGTGTGGTGGAGTGGTAATCACGGAAGGCAATCAGAGGCCGGACCTCAAGAGTGATTTCCTGGCCGCTGGGAATCTGCGTGGCTCTATATTCCACCTGGACGGTGTTGCTGCCGTGCGGCATGAAAACGGTTTTTTTCAGCTTGATTCCATCGACTTCAATGGTCCAGGCAGGAAACGGATCCTGGCAGAATCTGGTCAAGTACTGATAGCCGCGGGGATGAACCGCGCCACCGTATTCGTTGGTCGAGAGATCGATGCGCTGATCTCCCACCACCAGCGTTTCCTCCAATTTGGATAACAACAGCATGCGTCCGCCCGGCGGATTCAGCGCCGCCGTGAGCAGTCCGTGGTACCGGCGGGTATTTGCGCCTGCCACCGTCCCGCAGGCGAAGCCGCCCAGCCCGTTCGTCTCCAGCCACTCGCGACTCAGTGCGGCTTCCAGGTCATTGCACAAGCTTTTGTCCAGGCTGATCACGTTCTGCCTTCCTTCTTCAGAATGAGGCTACTTTGTAGAAAACCTTAATTGCTTCCTTCGCGGTTTCCAGCTTGTTGAACGCCTCAGGGTAGTTTTCCAAGCCCTCCACTGGATGCGTAAGCAATTGATTCATCCAGCCCGCGTACATGGCCTGGCCAAGCGCCATATCGCGTACGCCCGATTCGAAGTATTCTCGATTCGCATTCACGGTTCCGACCAACAGCTTGTTGCCGAGCACAAAGTCCAAGTTGATCCTGTCCGCCGGCACTTCCACCTTCTTGTTCCCGCCGGTAACACTTGAAAGTACCAGCACGCCGTTCTTTCCAACTGCCTGCATGCTTTCAAACACTACCTGCGACGCTCCTGTGGCTTCAAAGATCAAATCGAAGGGTCCATATTGCTGAGCGCCGTCGAGGATCGAAGTATCGAGAGTTGAGATGTAGCGCGCGTCGATTTCGTTCAGCAGGTCAGCGCGAAGGCTTGGTTTCGGCTGGCGCGCGAACACCGTGACATCCAGACCACGCAACCTAAGCGCGAGAGCTGCAAGCAGCCCGATCGTACCCGCGCCCATGACAGCAGCTTTACGTGGCCGCCATACCCGTAGGCGACGCTGCGCTTCGTACGCTTGCGTGATCCCCTTTTGCACAACCGTAAACGGCTCGAGGAGGACTCCCACCTCGCGCAGAGCGGGCGGCACCTTCACGATGTAATCAGCGTCGTCCACGTAGAATTCGGTCAAAAAGCCGTGCAGCAGGTTGATGCCCCGCTCGTAGTACGTGTCGTCGGTGGTCATGTCATTGGTGCCGATCAGGTCGTAGATGCTGCGACCCGGTCGGCGCACGGTCGCCACCGCATAGTCGCCCGGCTTAAGCTCTGTCACATTGGGACCGACCTTTTCCACAACACCAAAGCCTTCATGGCCGGTCACAAGGAATTCATATCCCGGAGGCGCAGCGCCGTATTCGGCAGCGTTGATTTCCTTGTCAGTTCCATCCACGCCCACGCGCAAAACCCGTACCAGGACGCCGCGCCCATCAGGCACTGCGTTCAGATCGGGCCGCTCGAGGCTGGCCAGGTGTGCGCTGTTTGCTTTGCCGGGAAATACGGCGACTGCTTTCACTTGTAACGCTCCTTAGCTGGCTTTTGCCGCTGCTGCTGTGATTCGCTCCGCCTGCTTTTGTTTCATGAAAAGTTCATCAACCATTTTGGTCACCAGGGCCGTCCATCCTGTCTGATGGCTGGCCCCCACCCCTGCTCCGGTATCGCCATGGAAATACTCGTGGAACGGGACATAGTCCCGCCAGTGCGGATCCGATTGGAACTTGCCATTCTGGCCGAGCACCGCGCGGCGTCCATTATTCAGTTGGAACGTGTTCACCAGCCGGCGGCTGATTTCGTCCGCCACCTCGTCCAGATTCATCAGCTGACCGGAACCGGTGGGACATTCGACCCGGAAAGACTCACCGTAATACTGGTGGAAACGCCGCAACGATTCGATTAACAGGTAATTGACCGGGAACCAGATCGGCCCGCGCCAATTTGAATTGCCGCCGAAAAGACCCGTGCTTGATTCGCCCGGCTCATAATTGACGGAGTGCGTGTGTCCTTCCAATTCCAGAGCGTACGGATTCGTGCGATGGTAAGCCGATAAAGCGCGGATGCCGTAGGAGGATAAGAACTCATTTTCATCAAGCATGACCTCGAGAATGCGTCGAAGTTGATCACGGTCGGCGATCGAGAACAGGCGTCGCTCCTGATTTCCTGTGGTCCTCATACAGGCGAGATTCCCGGTGAGGTCAGAGCGATGGTCGATAAACCACTCCAGGCGCCGCTTGAAGGAAGGCATTGCATCGAGCAGCTCAGGCTCCATCGTCTGCACCGCGTAAAGCGGCATAAGTCCCACCATCGACCGAACGCGCAGCGGCAGCCGCCTGCCGTCGGGCAGATGAAGCACGTCATAGAAGAAGCCGTCTTCATGGTTCCACAGACTCAGGCCGTCGTCGCCGATGTGGTTCATAGCGCGCGCGATGTGGACAAAATGTTCCCAGAATTTGCTCGCGACATCCTCATAGGTTCGATCTTCGCGCGAAAGTTCGAGCGCAATCGCCATCAGATCCAGGGAGTACATAGCCATCCAGCTCGTACCGTCAGACTGCTCGATATGACCTCCGCTGGGAAGGGTGGCGCTGCGATCAAAGACACCGATGTTGTCGAGACCAAGAAAACCGCCCTGAAAGACGTTCATTCCTTCAACGTCTTTGCGATTCACCCACCACGTGAAATTCAGAAGCAACTTGTGAAAGATCTTGGATAAGAATTTGGTATCGCCCCTGCCGCCGTTTTTGTCGCGATCGAGCTTGTAGACCTGGTATGCGGCCCAGGCGTGCACAGGCGGATTGACATCGCCGAAGGCCCACTCATAGGCCGGAATCTGCCCGTTGGGATGCATGTACCACTCGCGCAGCATGAGCACGAGTTGTTCTTTGGCAAAGTCCGGATCCACGAGTGCCAAAGCAACGCAATGGAACGCCAGGTCCCAGGCCGCATACCACGGGTACTCCCATTTGTCGGGCATGGAAATGATGTCTTCGTTGTAAACGTGACCCCATGCGCTGTTGCGGCCTCTTTCCCTGGCCTGGGGTGGCTGTAGAGTGGCGGGATCGCCGTGCAGCCAGTCGCGGACCACATAATGGTAGTACTGCTTGCTCCACAGGAGCCCGGCAAACGCCTGTCGCATGACGCTCTGCGTGTCAGCATCCGCGCCATCAGGAATCACCGTTGCATAAAATTCATCAGCTTCTTTCTTCCGTTGCGCAAATGCCTTGTCAAACTCCGCCCCAAGGCCTTTAGCCGCTGTGCCGGCGGACTTGCTTTTCTGAAGGCGCAACTTGAGCGTGACTTCTCCTCCTGCGGGAACGGTCAATTTGTAATGGACTGCGGCTTTTGTTCCGTGCAGACCGGGGTTGATGGCCTGCTGATCGCCGGCAATTACGTAGCTGTGAAAAGCGTCTTTAACGTACGGAGATGGGTTCGAGGCATTAAAGAGCCGCTGGTTGTTGGTCTCGTTCTCAGTGAAAAGCGGCTGTCCGCCGGTCTCAAAATAAAACCAATAGCTACCGAGCTCCCGCTCTTCGGCGTGAATTGAGCCTGTTCCTGTGTCGAATTTCAGGCTCGGCCTGGTGCGGCCGTGGTGCCATGACCAGGTGTTGCGGAACCAGAGCGTCGGCAGCACGTGGAGGTCGGCCGCTTCGGCGCCCCGATTCGCAATGGTCACTCGCGCGCAAATATCTTCGACTCCAGTCTTGGCATATTCCACGAACACATCAAAATAGCGATCATGATCGAAAATCCCGGTATCGAAGAGCTCAAACTCGGGCTCTCCTTTGCTGCGGCGGCGGTTTTCTTCAACCAGCCGCGCATAGGGATATTCCGCCTGCGGGTACTTATAAAGGATCTTCATGTACGAGTGCGTGGGGGTTGAGTCCAGGTAGAAGTAATATTCCTTTACGTCCTCGCCATGGTTTCCCTCGCTGCCGGTCAATCCAAAGAGGCGCTCCTTGAGGATCGGATCGCGCCCGTTCCAGAGCGCCAGTGCGAAGCAGAGCCGCTGATGGCGATCACAGATGCCGGCGATGCCGTCCTCGTTCCAACGATAGGCACGGGAGCGCGCCTGATCATGGGGAAAGTAGTCCCACGCTTCACCCCACGGGCTGTAATCCTCGCGCACGGTGCCCCACGCACGCTCGCTCAGATAAGGCCCCCAGCGCTTCCAGTGGGCACTTCTTTCCTGAGACTCCTGCAGGCGTTGCTCTTCTCTGGTCATGAATATCTCCGTTCCACTTCCTTCATATGAGTTAGACAATTCCTGAGCATCACCATTGACGTTTCCACGGTGCTCAGGATCTTTCCGAGTTCTGCAAGCGGTTGACGTTCCGCCTGCAGATTGGCCATTTGCGTGTAGCCGCTGATTGCCGTCAAGTGGTCGATAAGCCTGTGCACCGTTCTCTGCATACGCCTGAACTCAGCAACTAACTCGCTTTTCAGCTCCTCAAAGGGTTCCTGTTTACTTCCTGATGACAACTGCTTCTTGCTCCTTTGTTGCTCCTTGCAGGGCAACCGCGTGTCCGTCAGGGTCTTTGACGATGAACTCGCTTGTCTCGCGCCCGGCGATGCTGATCTGCTCAACGCCGGAGGAAACATGCTCAGCGACCTAGAGCACAGGAGCCCAGCTCTGCGCCGGCTCGCTCGTAGTTACTTCGGTCTCCCAGTGCGTGATGTCATTGGCGTGAAGATCTGCGGGAATAGAACGCCCGTCCCGCGGCGCAAGATATTCCAGGAATTCGATTCCCGGCCCGGTCTGGGCCCGCAGTGAAGTGATGCGCAGGTGCGCGCCGAAGACGTTGTTCAGGTGCTCCTGCTCAGTGCCATAGTTTTCGCTTTCACCTGCCACGTGCAAACCAAGCATGTCGCGATAGAAACGCAGACTCGCCTCCGTGTTGCCCACGACGATTGCGGTGTGATCAATGCCCAGAAACAAGTTCGTTCCCGGCCGGTGCCACTTCTCCAGTCCCTTGCCCTCGGGAAACCACAGGATTTCCAGCACGTGATTGTCCGGATCCCGGAAATAGAAGGCCTTGATTCCACCCGCGTTCTTGTTCCACGCCGGCAGAGTCTGCGGCCCGCTGCTCGCAAACTGGACTTTATTTTTTCTCAGCCACGAATAGGCGGCATCCATGTCGCGCACGATGATTGCCACGTGCTGGAACCAGCGATCATTGCTGCGCGAGTCCACCGGCACAGGCCGGCCCCTGGGCGCCAGATACTCCGTGAGTTCGAGTTGCTCTTCGCCCAGTTGCAGCCGCGCCACACGAATGCGTAATCCGAACACGCCTTTTACATGCTCAAAGTTTTCTCCAGCGAATTCCTCGTCGGAAACTTTGCTGAAGTGCAGGACACGTGTGTAGAAGTCGAGTGAGCGGTCCATATCAGAAACCGTGACCCCGATAGGGCCAACGGCATTCACAAAAGGCTGCTGCCCCCAGGCGACAATGCTGAAGGCCAGCAGAACAGAGAGCAGGCCAATGCTGCGAATCCGCGCCTTCATGCCAGCACCTTGTCGCCGTGGTTGAGTCGAACGCCGGCTGCGATATTTTCGGATATGGCGGCATTGCTCACGCCGAGCCTCTCCAGGAGATGGTCCCCAACCCGCAGCGCGTTCGCCATAATGGTGAGCGCCGGGTTGACCGCATTACTCGACGGGAAGAAACCAGCATCCACCACATAGAGATTCTCGAGATCATGCGCTTTGCAGTTGATGTCGAGAACGGACGTTTTCGGGTCATAGCCAAAGCGCGTCGTGCCGCACTGGTGGGCCACTCCGCCCAGAGGAATTTTGCCCGACTTTTCGAAATGCAGCCCGGTGTGCCATTGCTTCAGCAGGTGCGTGAGCCTGGCGACGAGGCGGCGATGCGCTTCGAGATTATTCTCCTTGTAGCTGAGAACCGTTCTGCCCTCCCGGCTGACCGTCACGCGGTTGTTGGCGTCAGGAAGATCTTCCGAAGTGAGCCAGAAATCGATGGAGTACTTGCCCATCTGATTGAGCATGGCGACCGGGACGAAAGGCGGCGCCCCAGGTTTGAACATCGGGCCATCAAACTTGCCCACCATCGATATGTGTCCCATGGGGTAGCACCAGTCCTTGTCGCCGAAGTAAAAATCGTTGATCGCCATGGTTTTCTGAAAGAGGGTGGGGTTCGGCGTCAACGAGAACGTGAATAGGATCGTGTTGTTGTGGGCCATGTAGTTGCGGCCAACCTGATCAGAGCTGTTGGCCAGGCCACGCGGATGCTGGTCACTTGCCGAGCGAAGCAGCAGTGCGGCCGAGTTGATGGCCCCGCCAGAGGAAACCACGATGTCAGCCGAATACTCCTCCCGCTCGCCATTGCGCTTCACGATTACCTTTGAGACCTCACGGCCGGTTGCGTCGGTCTCAAGCTTTTCAACGTACGCATTCGTAAGCAGCGTCACATTCGGGAACCGCAGAGCCGGTTCAACACAGATGGTCTGAGCATCGGCTTTCGCCTGCACGAGGCAGGGATATCCGTCGCAGGTGCTGCAGCGGATGCACTTGCTCCCGTGAGGATTCTTTTCGTCGATCAAGATTCCAAGAGGCACGGGAAAGGGCTTGCAGCCGAGCCTGGCGAACCCGTCCACCACCTCCTGCATACGCGATTCATGACTTACCGGCGGCCGCAGGTATGGACGGCTGGCATGCGGCTCAGTAGGATCGCTCCCACGCTCACCGTGCACCTGGTACAGATACTCCGCCTCGGTGTAATAAGGTTCGAAGTCGTCGTAGCTGACCGGCCAGGCGGGCGATATGCCGCCGTGATGGCGCAGCTCGCCGAAATCCTGCCTGCGGAAGCGGAACAGAGCCGCACCATAGAACTTGGTATTGCCGCCGACGTAGTAATGCGTGCCCGGCTGAAATTCCTTGCCATTTGTATCCAGCCACTTCTCCGGCGCGTGATACTTCTCCTGCATCACGGCAGCGCGGGAACTCCAGTTATCCTTCTCGCGCAGGATGAAGTCACCGCGTTCCAGAACGAGGATCTGTTTGCCGCTGGGAGCCAGCTTGTGAAGGAGAGTGCCACCCCCGGCGCCGGTCCCGATGATGATGACGTCATAACGTGAGTTCATGAAGCAAAACCTCCATTCGCGCCGCAGAAGATGCAGCGTTTCGAATTGTCGTGGTGCAGCTTGCAGCACTTCACGGCGACCTTGCCTTTCCACCAGAGATAAAGCTCCGCCGCCGCCAGCATTCCGAGCGGTGGCGCAGTAAAGTAGACCCAGAGACCCGTAAAGATTTCGGCGGTAAATGCTGAACCGAACGTTCGCGCGGGGTTCATGCTCATACCGGAAAATGGGGCTTCAATGGTGATGTAGGCAGCAACCAGTGTGGCTGCGAACAGCCCGGTAAAACGGCTCAGGCGACGGTGATTCGAAACATGCAGAATCACCCACATCAATATGAAAGCGATCAGGAACTCTGCACCGAGCGCGACTGCCAGGCCGGTTTCGCCGGGAACCGTGACGACGTACCGCACGGACGGGTGGGAAACGGCCATACCAAAAAGGACGGCAACAATGGCAACGCCTGCAACGGCGCCGCCGAACTGAGCCAGCGCGTAGAAGATTGCATCCCACCTGGGAATTTTGCCCAGACGGAAGAACGTTAGAGTTACAGATGGATTAATGTGAGCTCCCGACTGCTTGCCCCAGGGAGAGTAGATGATCGCGATCGACGTGAGCCCCATCGATGCTCCCATCAGCATTCGCCGGAGCAGGCTCGAATCGATACTCTGTCGCACCGGCGAGAGCGGGTTTTCGTACAAAGCGCCAAAGAGGCAGGCCGAGATCATAAAGAAGCCCAGGCCCACCGCCTCCATGAGGTATTCAGGCCAATGCAGGCGAAGAGCGCGCCTTGGCGCCAACCGAGTTGAAGGAGACTGCGCCGGAGCTACGCCTTCTGCAACGGTGGCCGGGGCGGATTGTGCTGAGAGGAGGTGCATTGCTTTTCGTGCGGTGTGATTGCCCGGAAAGGGATTAGTTTCATGGTCAGGCAAAAAAAATGAATCCGCGGGAGATGAAACTTCCAGCAGGCCGGCGAATCAGAGTCCGCGAGCTGTTTTTGTCCCGACTCGCCTGAAAGGAGAGCAATCGACATATAATGGTGGCGTTTGGCGCAATCCGACCGGCGGCCGGACTTCGTAATTCTGGTATGGCAACCAGTTCAGCATCACCGGCGATGAGGCAGCCCGCGCGCGCTCCTGAAGAGGAGATCGCATTGATTGAACGCGTGTGCGCGGGGCAGAGACACCTGTTCTATGAGCTGATCCAGCCTTATGAGCGCTCCGTTTACATTGCGGCGCATTCGGTATTACAGAACGAAGCAGATGCGGAAGAGGTGGCACAAGAGGCATTCCTCAAGGCATTTGCGCACCTCGCGACGTTCCGCAAGGAATCAAAGTTCAGCACCTGGCTGATCCAGATTGCGATCAACGAAGCGCGCATGAAGCGCAGAAAAGACCGCAAGTTTTTGTACGAGTCCATCGATGAGCAGCGGACAGATGATGATGGCGATTATTTCCCGCGCGACTTTGCAGATTGGCGCGAGATACCGTCTGAGACGCTGCAGAGAAACGAGCTCCGCCGCGCTTTGCAGAAGGCGCTGGCGTCGCTCGACGCGAAATATCGCGAGGTATTTGTGATGCGGGACATACAGAACATGAGCATCACAGAGACCGCGCAAACGCTGGGTATCACGGAAGCATCAGTTAAAACGCGGCTGCTGCGTGCCCGTTTGCAGATGCGTGATGCCTTGGCGCCCGGTTTTGACGGCGCATGGAAGTTAGGTGACGGTAGTTGGAAGAAAGTGAGGCCCTGGTAACCTTGGCTACGATTGAAATCAGTTGTCTTCACGTCTGGCGTGAGATATCGAACTATATTGATGGCGAGATCGATCCCGAATTGCGCCGCCGTATGGAGGCGCATTTCAAAGGATGCGAACATTGCAGTGCCATTCTTGACGGCACCAGGAATGTGGTCCGGCTGGTTGGGGACGGCCAGGCATTCGACCTTCCCTCGGGATTCAGTGAAAGGTTGAAAAAACGCCTGGAGACCGAAATCGGAGATTAAGAAGCCGCTTTCTCCATAGCGGCGGTTGCGCCGGCTGCGGTCTCCTCTTCCGGCAACATCTGCGGCGGCATTTCCCTGTTGGTAATGATGTAATCGATCTTCCAGCTCCCTTCCGCCCTGTTCCATGTTTCGAAATAGCGGTATTTCGTGTCCGTGACCTGCCCGTTTTGCTTGTCGGTGAGCCGCATCTTGTGCCAGCCCCAGTCGAAAGCAAAGTCGCCTTTAAACACGATGTCGATAATGATCACGAACAACTCTACTTTGTATTGCTGAAAAAGCCGGCGTGTACGCAACTCGAGCGCGCGACGCGCTTCCGCGCCGTAAAAGCTGGGCTCTCCTTCAGAGCAATCCGTGAAAGCGGAAGCGAAAACCGCCAGCAGCCGTTCCACGTCGCCGAAATTATAAGCTTCGCGATACTCCGTCTTCGCCAGGGAAATCTGGTGTTCTTCATCCTTCACCATGGCACCTGCCTCGATGTCTGAGCCTTGTTGCAGGCACAGTACCACTGACGGAATGGCCCGTCAAAACATCGACTTGCGATATATTTTTCTCAGCAGGCAGAGAACCCTGCAAGCCTTCGATACAGGCGGGCGCTGAAGCCGCGCGGAAGCTCGATCAAATCAGTTGAGCTGACCAGGGTGACCACATTGCGAACGCCGTCATAGAGGGCTTTGCAGCCCGTGCAGGAGCTGAGGTGCTCCTCGATGCGTGCGCGCAGCTCGGCGGTGACTTCTTCATCGATATAGTTCGAGAGTTCGCGGCGCACTTCTGCGCAGGTGATCAATATTTCACGATTCATTGGTGTCTTTCTGGCACGTACACAGCCTTGCATGCGACACGATTCCACCCGATGTGATTCGGCCACTCATTCAAAGTTGCGCGCAATAATTTCCGGAAATTCCCTGCTCGCCTGAAACATTCCGCAACACTCCTCATCTCACGCCACAGCAACGGAACAGAAGGCCTCAACCAGCCGGCATGACGCCGGAACGAATCGTTATCGATTCACAGCTGGCCGCTCTCCGATGCAAATCAAAAACAGCACAAGAGGAAAATCCTGATGACGATAAACAAGAGAGCTTCGATTCTGGCACTGGTTGCCACTGTTGCGCTGATGTTCACGGGCGCGGCATTTGCGGCCGATGCGGGCACGCATGCCTCCGGGAAGTTCGCCGGGCCGAAAGCCAACACGGGTTTCGTGACGCACAGCAACAAAGATGGAAAGAGCGTGCTCACACTGTCCGACGATTTTGTGGTCCCTGACACCCCGGACCCGCACTGGCAGGTTGTGACTTCCGACGGCGCCGTGTTCCTTCTGGACAAACTGAAAGTGAAGAGCGTCCTGGGCGACAAGGTGAAGAAGGAAATCACGCTGCCTCCGTACATAAAGGACGTGGCTAGAGTGCAGATCTATTGCGCCTGGGCAGAAGCGGTGCTTGGCGAAGCCAGCTTTAGCGCGCCCGTGAGGTGAAGCACATTTCAATCGCGCAGAAACGGGCGCGATTCAAAAAGGAAGTGGCAGCAACCATCCGCGCTGTGTCAGAACCCGGGCTCAGCGCGGTTTTCGTAAGAAAGGAAAACTACCATGCACAGATTTTCAATCATCTTTGCGGCCGCCATCATGGTGCTGGCCGCAGTAGCCGGACGCGCTCAGGTCGCGGACAAGAAGACACTCACGTTAGATGGAGCAGAAAAGGTCATCGCGGCCGCCAAAGCAGCGGCTAAACGCTTGAACGCGCCCGGAGGCGTGATTGCCGTTGTGGACGACGGCGGCAATCTCATGGCCCTGGCGAGGCTTGACGGAACATTTGCCGCCGGCGCAAACATCTCGATCGGCAAGGCGCGCACCGCAGCACTGTTCAAGAAGCCGACGAAAGTTTTCGAAGACGTAATCAAGAACGGCCGCACATCCATGGTCGCGCTGAATGATTTCACCCCGCTCCAGGGCGGTGTGCCCATCATGATCGACGGTCAACTGGTGGGCGCGGTCGGCGTAAGTGGCGCGGCAACCGCGGCCCAGGATGAGGAACTCGCGATTGCGGGGGCGAATGCCTTCAACTCAGGCCGGAGCTCGGCGTCCGCGCCCGTTCGATTCTTCCCGGCGAAAGAAGTCGATGCCGCGTTCGTGAAAGGCGCGGTGCTGCTCGATGGCCGTGACGGCAACTACATGGTGCACGCGAGCCGCAGGGACAAGCCGGGACAGGTTGAAATCCACAACAAGGATGCGGATGTGATTCATGTCCTTGATGGAACTGCGACCTTTGTGACCGGCGGAAAAATTCTGGATCCGAGGGAAATCGCGCCCGATGAGATCCGTGGACCTGCACTTGAGGGCGGGCAGACAACCCAGCTCGCAAAAGGTGACGTGATCGTGGTTCCTGCGGGCACGCCGCACTGGTTCAAGGATGTCCAGGGGCCTTTTCTCTACTACGTGGTCAAGGTGCGATAAGCCATGAAGAAAACGCTTACTATTTCCACTCTTGTCTTCGCCATCCTGATGACGCTCGGCCTGGCTTCTGAGACCGAAGTAAACTTCGACCGCCATCCCGATGCGAGCATCGATCTTGCAACCCGGGACGGCGTGCAGTTGGTCAAAGGCCATTGGCGCTATTCGGACACAAAGATCGTTGAGACGGAATTCCGTTCAGCCGGCGCCGATGGCCAACCTTCAACGATGCCGGCCCGGACCTACGACTTTACGCCTCATGCCGGAGGCGCGGATTTCGACGATTCACAGTGGGAGTCGCTTGATCCCACAACGCTGAGCCAGCGCCGTGGGACAGGCCGGCTGGGCTTCAACTGGTACCGCATCGCGCTGACGATTCCGGAGCGCGTGGGAGATTTCAATCCCACCGGTGCGACCGCGGTTTTTGAGACCTCGCTGGACGACTACGCGGAGGTTTGGGTCAACGGTGAGTTGACCCGCTATGCAGGGCAGAATGGTGGATCAGTCATTGCCGGCTGGAACGCAGCCAATCGCCTCGTCGTGGGCCGCGATTTGAAGCCGGGCCAAAAGATTGTGCTGGCCGTGTTCGGAATCAATGGCCCCATCTCAAATCCGCCAACAAACTATATATGGATGCGCTATGCGAGGCTGAATTTCTATCGCGACGCGCCGGCAGGCCCCCGAGCGATCGCACCCAGCGAAGTGAATGTGGAAGTGATTCGCAAAGATCCTGCCATCGACGCCCTCGTGCCGCGAAACGCAAAGATCATCAAACTCGCTGAAAATTTCCAGTTCACTGAAGGGCCGGTATGGGTCAAGAGCGGCCGTTACCTGCTGTTCAGCGATCCCAACGCAAACATCATGTACAAATACACCGCTGATGGGCAGCTCTCGGTATATCGGGAGAAGAGCGGCTATAACGGCGCGGATATCGCCGAATTTGGCCAGCCGGGATCGAACGGACTCACGCTGGATCCGCAGGGCCGGCTCACCATCAACCAACACGGGAATCGCCGGGTCATTCGCCTGGAACCCGACGGACGCGAGACCGTGCTCGCAGACCGTTTTGAAGGCAAACGACTGAACAGCCCCAATGATCTCGTGTATCGCTCAGACGGCGCGCTGTTCTTTACTGATCCACCATTCGGATTGCCCAGGTTTCATCAGGACCCGCGGAAGGAGTTGCCGTTCGAAGGCGTGTTCTCGCTCTATAAGGGCAAGCTTCACGTGGTGAGCAAGGATATGACTGGGCCAAACGGCATTGCCTTTTCGCCGGATGAGAAGTATCTGTACGTCGGCAACTGGGACGATCACAAGAAGGTGATCTACCGCTATGAGGTTCAGCCAGATGCGACTCTGAGTAATGGAAGGATCTTCTTCGACATGACGAGCGCTCCCGGCGAGGATGCAATCGACGGCATGAAGGTGGATGAGCGCGGGAACCTGTACGTCTCCGGGCCGGGCGGGCTCTGGGTGATCTCAGCCGAAGGCAGGCACCTTGGAACCATTATCGCCCCGATGCATCCGCACAACCTGGCGTGGGGAGATGATGATCATCAAACGCTTTACCTGACCGCGAAGACGGGATTGTACCGGATCCACCTGAACGTAAAAGGAGCCGGGATTCCCAGGTAACCCTGATCAGTGAGCGTGGTCGATTCCAGGAAGCAGCTCCGGAGTGTAGTACGGATTTTCGCGAAGGCCGGAGCTGCAGACTGCCAGATGATGTGACCGTAAGCCGCCGTTGAAGATCAGTTTGCCGGAGAGTGCACGCACGTCATACATGCAGACAATCACGCAGGGCAAGGGGCTGATCAGGGCGGTGGCGCGGCATTCGAGATCGAGCACGTCATCTTCACCGGCCGGAAGCGGGTCGCGCCCCATTCCGAGATTGCCCAGGAATCGAACTGCCATTGCGCCTGCTCGCAGCGCAGCCTGGACAACATCGCTGATGTCAGAAAGCGTATGCTCGGCAGACTTACGGCGAGGAAGAATGGTCAACTGGAGATCGCGGACCAGCTTATCTGTATCGAATCCATCGTCCCGCAGCGTATGCAGCACTCTTTCGAGCGCCTCGTCATGCCCAAAGGCGATGCAATGCTCGCGCTTGCCCAGCCCGGGATTGAGGAATTTGACTCCGCGCTTGAACTCCGCATCGCTTTCCCAAAAATAGATCAGATGGGACCCAAGGCGCACACGGTCATCGCTGATGCCGAGCGGAATGAGTTCAAGGCTCTGTTCCAGGCCAGAACGTAATCGCTCTTCGGCCCCGGCGGGTATGGGAAATGCCCGCGGATCTGCAGCCAGCTTCACTACATTCCGAGTGCCGTCGAGGATGGATTTGCAGCGCCGGCATTCGCCGAAGTGCCGCTCCATGGCTTGACGGCGCTCGTGCGAAACTGAGCCGTCAATGTAGTTGGAGATTTCCCACCAAACTTCTTCGCATTTGAGCCGGTCCGGCATAAAGTGCCTAGTTTATTGTACTCCCGAGGATAGAGAATCCCGGTCGTGCAGCATACTCATTGCTCGCAGGCACGGGTGGCAGAGCTCCCACACGACGGGCAGGAATGGAATTCCAGAAGAGCTCCACCGTCCATCATTGGAGTCTCCTCCTCTCCATGAGCAGGCAATACGTAGACCAACTTGTCGCAATGGTGGTTCATAGGAGTGCCACACGCCGGACAATTCATTGTTGCGGACATAACTGACTCCATGTTTCAGTCTACGGCGACTTGCTCGCGCCCATGACGCAAGGTCTTCGCCATCCAGATCAACTCGTTGAGGAATTTGTCAACGCGGCGGATGAAAGCATTGTCGAGAAGCTGCCCATCCTCAGAAAATATGTTCTGAATGCCGGAGAAATTTACATCCCAAAAGATGTTGACCAGGCCAAGCTCGCGCATGACCGGCAGCAGGTTCTGGATCACGCGCGTGCCGCCGAACGGGCCGGCCGAGACGCCGGCAATCCCAACCGCCTTGTGAATATACTCTTTCAAACAGGTGTCCAGCGCGTGTTTGAGCATTCCCGGGTAGCCGTGATTGTATTCCGGGACGACGAGTACAATGCCGTCGGCCCGGTCCATGGTTGCTGCGAAGGACAGATCTTTGAGTGCTTCACCAGCATCGTCACCACGCAGCGTGAGTTGGGCAATGTCGATCAGTTCTGTCTGGATGTCCGTGCGAAGTGAGAGCTCATTTCTGATCAGCTTTGCAGCGTGCAGGCTCCTGCATTGCCGGCGGGTGGTACCCAGAATCACCGGGATTGATAACGGTCTTGGCGGTGCGACATCCATCGTGAGAAACCTCCCTGATGTCAAATCGTTGCGGCCTGGAAACAACATGTGCCGTTAACCGAAGCCGGGATACGTTCGGGGGCGCGCTAACGGCACGTTCTAGGATCGTGGTACGCTCCGTGCTCAGCGATTCAGGCCGCTTCTGGAGAGCACGCTGATGAGATGCCCTGGTTTCAAGCATCTATCCGCCAGTGATAGTGATGTCGTAGATTTCCATCATGTTTTTGTCTTTCATCATCTCACCGCGAACCTTTACCTTTTTGCGCATCTTCCCTTTGGCCATTTTGGGATTGGCCACGTTGGTCACTTTGCCTTCATCATCGATGAACACTATGTCGTTGCCTTTTGCAGTGCAGCCGGAATCACAGGCCGCTTTGCCGGCATCCTGCTTGACGCATTTGGCGTTACACAGAACGCCGCTCATCTCCGTGCCTTTGCTACCCATATCCTGAGCCATGGTGAAGAGCGTACATCCCAGAACCATCCCCAATACTGCAGCCATTCTCTTCATTACGCCTTATCCTCCATACGGGTAATTACCCGTAAGCTGCGATTCGCGGGTTCAGGAAAGGTTTCGGGGCGAAGCAAAAATATCAGCGCAGACGCGGGTTCTTACGCGCCGGTTACAGTCCTGGTGAATCACACCAAATGGCGTGCTTTGTGTAGTACGACCACATGGCAAGCGCCCTGGCCCCGCCGCCTGAAAATGATCAGGAACGCCGAAGATCAAGCGCTTCAACGCTACCACCTCCTTCTGCCAATTGCGGTCCCCAAATTTTTGAAGAGATTTGCTCTGGACCTGAATCATTAGTGTGGTAGTTCTGCCAGTTTGGTGGTGCTACCGGGTCATTTGTGCGTTGAAACATTCGTAATAGCGGGGGCAGAAGGATGCCAGCAAACACGTTAAGACGGTTTCTTGCGGGAGTTGTGGCTAAAACGAAAAGGCTTTCCGCTCGGTCAATTCTGAGATGTACGTTGCTTTGGCTGGCGGTCCCGGTTTGGGCTGCGGCGCAGATAAGCCAGACTTCGCCCAACTTTGGCAGTGTCCCCAGCGGCGCCGCAAGCAATGAGGTTCTGCATCTCACGCTTCACGACGCCATCAGCAGAGCGTTTCGTTACAATCTCGGACAGATTGAAAGTGGAGAGAATGCGCGCATCGCCCGGGGACAGAGACTTCGTGCCTTGAGCGCGCTTCTGCCACAGGTGTCCGCGGGAGGCTCGGAAAATGTAGAACAATTCAGTGCGGCAACGCTGGGCATCAAGATTCCACAAATCCCTGCTGTCATCGGTCCCTTCAGCTTCAGCACCGCGCGGGTGAGCGCCAGCCAGACGCTCTTCAGCTTTGAATCAATCCAGCGTTTGCGCTCCGCAGCCAACGCAGAGCAGGCTGCCCAGTTGACTTACAGGGACACCCTCGATGTCATCACTTTGATTGTGGGAAGTGCTTATCTCCAGGTGATCCAGGCGGGTTCACGCGTGACTGCCGAGGAAGCTCAGGTTCACAATGCGCAGGCACTCTATGATCAGGCCGTCGACCAGCTCCAGGCCGGCACCAGCCCTAGAATTGACGTGACACGCAGCGGCGTGCAACTGCATACAGAACAGTACAACCTGAGTATTGCGCGGAACAATCTTGCCATCGCGAAGCTCAATCTTTCGCGCGCCATCGGCCTGCCGCTCGGCCAGAACTTCGATCTGGCTGACCGGGTGCCATACGCTGACGTCAAACCTCTGACGGTGGAAGATGCCCTGGGCACTGCCTACAAATCCAGAAGTGATTTCCGGGCTGCGCTGAGATCGTTAAAGTCAGCGCGGCAGGAGCTTTCAGCGGCTCGCGCAGAGCGCTATCCGGTGCTGGCGGCCAACGGGGACTACGGCGCGGAGGGCCCGAATTTTGGCCGTTTGCATAGTGCGTTCAGTTTTCAGGCGGGAGTGAGCATACCAGTCTTCACTGGTGGACGTATCAAAGGCGATATCACGGAGGCGGAAGCGGCGCTTCGGCAGCGCAAGGCGGAAGCAGAAAACCTGCGCGGGCAAATCGACTACGATGTCCGCACCGCGTTCCTTAATCTGCAGGCCGCGAGGGAGCAGGTAACTGTCGCCCGTCAAAACGTGGACCTTGCCAATGAAAATCTCTCTCGCTCGCAAGAACGCTTCGCGGCCGGCGTAACCGACAGCGTCGAAGTGGTGCAAGCTCAGCAGTCGCTGGCGAGCGCCAATGATCAATACATCTCCAGCCTCTATAGTCACAACGTGGCAAAACTGCAGCTCGCCCGGGCACTGGGGCTGGCGCGCATGAATTACAACCAGTTCCTGGCGCAGTAACAGGAGGATTGCATGGCTACCCAACCTCGGCCTGAAGTGGAAGAACCGGAATCTACCCCGCCTTCTGACAACGAAGGAATATCGAGACGCGACACGGTGAAACGGTCGCGTTTCAGGTTCCGACGTCCCATTGTCCTCATTCCCCTCGCTCTGGTGTTGCTTGCCGGCGTCGTTCTCATGTGGCTTTATTTTTCAAGCTACGAAAGCACAGATGACGCCCAGGTTGATGTGCATTTGTATCCCGTGAGCCCGCGTATCTCCGGATACGTCGTCAAAGTCAACGTTAACGACAATCAGTACGTGCAGGCAGGAACCGTGCTGGTCGAGATCGATCCCAAAGATTACGAGATTGCTGTTGCCAAAGCCCGAGCGGACCTGGCCAATGCAGAAGCCACCGCTAAGTCCCTCAATATCGCAGTCCCAATCACCTCTGTGAATGCGTCGAGCCAGCTGAAATCGGCGGCATCAGACGTAGCAACCGCCACGTCCGGGATCATCACGGCGGAGAAGCAACTCGCAGCCGCCCACGCGCAGGTGGAACAGGCGGAGGCTAATGACGTCAAAGCTCAGGATGATCTCCAACGATACAAGAGGCTGGTGGCCAAGCAAAACGTTTCTGAGCAGACGTACGATCAGGCGCTGGCATCAGCGAAGGCGAGTACCGCTTCTGTGGCTGCAGCCAGAGCGAATGAGGCTGCGGCGCAGCAAGTGGTCCAGCAGGCCAAAGACAAACTCACGCAGGCCGAAGCCAACCATCGCGCGGCACAAACCGGACCTCAGCAGGTGGCCTCAAGCAACGCCCGCGCTCGCGCGGCTGTAGCGGACGTCGAGGAGAAGCGCGCCGCTCTCGAGCAGGCAGAGTTAAACCTGCAGTACACAAAGATCGTTGCCCCTGTCTCAGGAGAGGTAAATAAGAGCGTAGTAGTGGGGATGAATGTGCAGGCGGGTCAGCAGTTATTGACAGTCGTACCGCTGGACGACGTCTGGATCACAGCCAACTTTAAGGAGACGCAGCTCCGCCATATGCAAGTTGGACAGAAAGTAAGAATCCACGTGGATTCAACAGGTACGACCGTACGCGGCCACGTTGACAGCATCTCCGGCGCCACCGGTCCTCTTTTCAGCCTGCTGCCGCCTGAGAATGCCACCGGGAATTACGTGAAAATTGTCCAGCGTATACCCGTAAAGATTGTTCTTGAACCTGGCGAGAACCGCGACCACCGGTTGCGGCCAGGCATGAACGTTGTGCCCAGGGTTTATCTGCGATGAGCGGCGCGGTTCTCACACTCGACCAGGACATCTGGAAGCCGAGATACAATCCCTGGCTCATTGCTGTTGTTGTCGCGCTTGGCGCCTTCATGGAGGTGCTGGACACCAGCATCGCCAATGTTGCTTTGCCGTATATGGCGGGAAGTTTAGCCGCAAGCAACGACCAGAGCACCTGGGTGCTGACTTCTTATCTGGTCTCCAACGCCATCGTCCTTCCAATCAGCGGCTGGCTGGCGGTGAGATTTGGCCGAAAACGGTTTTTCATGGGCTGCCTCTCTATCTTCACCGCGAGTTCGTTGCTGTGCGGTCTGGCGCCCAGCCTTGGGTTCCTTCTGCTCTTCCGGGTTCTGCAGGGCGCCGGCGGAGGCGGACTGCAGCCCATGGCGCAAGCCATTCTGGCGGACACCTTCCCTCCGGAGAAACGGGGTCTGGCATTTGCCCTGTACGGAATCACCGCAGTCATGGCGCCCACCATCGGGCCCACTCTCGGCGGATGGATCACCTTCAGTTATTCCTGGCGCTGGATTTTCTACATTAACGTTCCGGTGGGGATATTAACGTGGCTGCTGGTGCGGCGCTTTGTCGAGGATCCTCCATACTTGAAGCGGCTCAAAGCAGCCGGCGTCAGGCTGGACTATATCGGGATTGCTCTCCTGGTGATCGGGATCGGTGCGTTGCAGATTCTATTGGACAAAGGCCAGGAAGATGACTGGTTCGGCTCGAATTTCATCACCACCCTGGTCATTATTGCGGGCGTGTGCCTGATCTCTCTCGTTGTTTGGGAGTGGTTTCAAAAGGCGCCTGTCATTGACGTGCGCATGTTCACGAACTTCAATTTTGCAAGCTCGAGCCTGATGATGTTCGTCCTGGGAATCTTGTTGTTCAGCAGCCTGGTCCTCATGCCCCAGTTTCTGCAGACGCTTTTAGGCTACACCTCGGAAATCGCAGGCATTGCTCTTTCTGCCGGAGGCCTGGTCTTGCTCCTGGAGATGCCGATCATAGGACAGTTGACGACGAAATTTTACGCCCGCCGCCTGATTGCGGTTGGCTGGCTGGCACTGTCGATCGCCATGTTTTATTCCACGAAGCGAATCGATTTGCAGATCAGTTTCAGTGCGGCCACATGGTTGCGCATCGCCCAGGTGATTGGACTGGGATTTCTGTTCGTACCCATCACCCTTGTCGCATACGTCGGAATTGCTCCGGAGAAGAATAATGCTGTATCCGGCATCGTGAATTTCATGCGCAATATGGGCAGCAGCGTGGGAACGTCAATGGT
>JBLMYN010000345.1:0-19365 GCA_050258305.1 Actinomycetota bacterium | reverse complement strand
CCCAGCCGCGCCAGTAATGTCTTTGTAAAAAGATCCCTGCACGGCCATTTTTTCTGAATGTAGAGATCCACTATATGAACGAGGAGCAACGAGTGCAGAAGGATTCTTCCGGCCAGCCGGCGCTGCCCTAAATCCTTCAGTGAGGCTCCGCCCAAAAACAAAAAAGGCTGTTTAAGGGAACGGAGAACGGGAGGAGCTCGTGGAGTGCTCCTCCCGCCCTGTCAATACCTGCCATACATTTGAAAAGGTGTGCTGTCCAGATCCAGCCCGAGTTGCAGACGTGCGCCTTCTGACATGCGTCCCGGGTGCCAGGGTGGATCGAACACCACTTCAACATTCACCTGTTTGACGGTGGGGAGCGCCGAAAGCTGGCGCTGGATGTCCGCGCGAAGCACGTCCGCCATGCCGCACCCGGGGGCCGTCATGGTCATTTTGATATCGATTTGACGGCCGCCTTCCACGGGCGCGACCTGGCAGTCATAAATCAGGCCGAGGTCGACCACATTCACGGGGATTTCAGGGTCGTATACGGTCCGCAAATGGTCCCATACCAGCTCTTCACTGAACTCTGAGGGAGCGGCCTGCTGCTGTGCTTCCTCCGGGCTGATCCCGAGCGCGTCCGCGTCTTTGGCATCGAAGCGCAGCATGTATCCCATGTCGGTCATCACGGTATAGCTTCCGCCGAGCGCCTGCGTAAGCCTGATTCGGGTGCCTGCCGGAACAGGATGAGGAATGCCACTGGGAATCTGCGTCGCGAGTACGTCGCGTGTCGTCGTGGTGGTTTCGCCCGCTTTCAAATCATTCCTCCCATGCGTTCGATTATTCCGTAGAAACGGCCTGCTGTTCTCCGCGCAATGCGGCGCGCATGGCATGCCACGCCAGCGTGGCGCATTTTACGCGCAGCGGGTATTCCGATACACCCGCGAACACGGCAAGCTTGCCCAGCGAATCCGGGTCGCCACCATGCCCGGTCACGAGGTCATGGAAACGGGTGAATAACGCTTCCGCTTCAGCCTCTGACTTGCCCTTGAGCGCCTGCGTCATCATGGAAGCCGAGGCCTTGGAGATGGCGCAACCCGCACCCTGAAAGGAGATGCCGGTTATGGCGCCGTCCTTCACATTGACAAAGATCGTGTAGTGATCACCGCAGAGCGGGTTGTAGCCCTCGGCCTTGTGACTGGCTGGCTCCAGCACGCCGTAATTGCGCGGCTTCTTGCTGTGCTCCAGGATCAATTCCTGATACAGATCGCGCAGCTCGCGAACGTCAGACATCAGCCGAGCACCTCGCGTACTTTCCGAATTCCCCGAACCAGTGCGTCCACCTCTTCCCGCGTGTTGTAGAGTCCGAAAGAAGCCCTCGCGGTGGCGGGGATGTTGTAGCGCTGCATCACCGGCTGGGCGCAGTGGTGGCCGGTCCGCACGGCAATGCCTTCGCTGTCAAGAATGGTTCCGATGTCATGCGGGTGAATGTCTTCCATCACAAAGGAGAGCACGCCGGCTTTCTCCCGTGCCGTTCCCACAATGGTGACGCCCGGGATTTTCTCCACCTCTTGCGTAGCATAGGCCAGCAGATCGGCTTCGTGCTCTTCAATGCGTTCGATGCCCAGACTGTTCAGGTACTCAACCGCCGCCCCGAGGGCGATGGTGCCCGCGATGTTCGGCGTGCCTGCCTCAAATTTATAGGGCAGCCGATTGTAGACAGTCTTATCGAAAGTAACCGATGCAATCATGTCGCCACCGCCCTGCCACGGGGGCATGGCGTCCAGCAGCCGCGCCTTGCCATACAGGAATCCGATGCCCGTAGGCGCATACATCTTGTGGCCGGAAACAGCGTAGAAATCGCAATCGAGGTCCTGAACGTCAACTTTCATGCGCGGCGCAGCCTGCGCGCCATCCACCAGAACCGGGACGTTCTGCGCGTGCGCCATTTTCACAATCTTCCTGATCGGGTTGATGGTGCCCAGCGCGTTCGAAAGATGGCCAACCGCAACCATTTTTGTCTTTGCGGTCAGCAGCCTTTCAAATTCGTCGAGCACGAGTTCGCCGCGTTCGTTGATGGGCGCCACGCGAAGCTTTGCGCCTTTTTCCTCGCACAGCATCTGCCAGGGCACGATGTCAGAGTGGTGCTCCATGGCCGTGATCAGCACTTCATCGCCTGCGGCCACGTGCTTGCGGCCGTAGGTCTGCGCCACAAGGTTGATGGCCTCCGTCGCGCCGCGAAGGAAGATGACTTCCCTTGCATCCGCCGCGTTGATGAACCGCTGTACCCCGGCGCGCGCCTTCTCATAGGCATTCGTCGCGCGTTCCGAGAGCTCATGCACACCACGGTGGATGTTGGAGTTGTCGCGGGCGTAGTAACGCTCGATCGCCTCAATCACCGCCAACGGTTTCTGCGTGGTGGCGGCATTGTCCAGATACACCAGCGGCTTGCCGTGGACCTGCTGGTGCAGAATGGAAAAATCGTCGCGGACCTTCCGCACGTCGTACGCGCGGGGCGCGGACTGGATTTCTCGCGGCGTCTTGGCTACGGTACTCATCCCACTTCCTCCCAGTTTCTTTCTGCTTCGGCGGGGCGGTCCCCGGCGTACCGGGCCGTTTCAGGAAGCCACTCCGTCACCAGTCGCTGCAGGTGATTGCGGACCTGCTCGGAGTTCATGCGATCGAGGCATTCGTTGGCAAACGCCAGCAGGAGCAGATGCTTGGCAGCTGCTTCATCGAGCCCGCGTGAGCGCAGATAAAAGAGAGCATTCTCCTCCACCTGGCCGATCGTGGCGCCGTGCGTGCACTTCACGTCATCAGCGTAGATTTCAAGCTGTGGCTTGGTATCGATCTGCGCCTCATCGGACAGCAGCAGGTTCCGGTTGGTCTGCTTGGCGTCAGTCTTTTGCGCGTCCTTGTGCACGATGATTCGGCCATGGAACACGCCATGCGCCTGGCCATTCAGTACGCCGTTGTAAAACTGACGGCTGTTGCAGTGCGGGCTCGCATGCTCCACCAGCATGTAGTTATCCATGTGCTGCCGGCCATTCGCCATGAACAGGCCGTTGATCAGGCATTCCGCGCCTTCACCGGCAAGCACGGGATGGACGTTGTTACGCACCAGTGCGCCGCTGAGCAGCAGCGAGTGCGTCGCCGTGTTGCTGCTGCGGCCCTGCTGGATGCGAAGCGTGGAAACATTGAAGGCGTCCTGCGCCGGGCGGACGATCATGTAATGCGACACCACGGCATTCTCGCCTGCAACCAGTTCGGTGACAGTGTTGGAGAACGACGGCGCCGGGCCGCCGTCCTGGAGCGAAACGTAATCTTCCACGATGGTGGCCTGGCTGTTTTCTTCAACGATGATGAGGTTGCGCGGATGCTCGATGGCCGGGTTTTCTCCGGGAACGGAGACATACAAGAGATAGATAGGCTGTTCCACCACCGTGCCCCGGGGCACATGGATATACGCTCCATCTTCCATGAAGGCGGTGTTGAGCGCGGCGAAGGCGTCGCGCTTGAAGTTCAGGTATCCACCCAAGTGCTGCTGCAGCCCGCCAGGATTGGACGCAAGCGCTTCCGCAAGGGAACCCACTTGCACTCCCTTCGGCAACGCTGGGATACGTGAGAGCCCCCGGGCAAAGCGGCCATTCAGGTAAACCAGCTGGCAGGCGAAATCCGCGGTACGGAATACCGCGATGTCTTCAGCGGTTGCGGCCGCCTTAGGCGCGGGCTCGAACTGCGTGTTGGCAATGGCAGCTACATTGGTAAAGCGCCAGTCTTCATCGTGGGTGCTGGGGAAGCCGGTCTCCGCGAAGCGGGCAAACGCCTCCTGACGCAGGCTGCGAAGCCAGGCAGGTTCACCCGGCTTTTTTTCCAGCCGCTCAAAGGCCTCAATGTACTGTTCCGGAGCCGCGGTGGTTGTGATCATTATCGCCTCGCGCCCGCGGTTTCCGGCTCGGTCCAGCCATAGCCCTTCTCTTCCAGCTCAAGCGCCAGTTCCTTGCCTCCGGATTTCACGATCTTGCCGTTGACCAGCACATGAACGAAGTCCGGCACAATGTAATTCAGGAGCCGCTGATAATGCGTGACAACGAGAAATGAGCGGTCCTTGCTGCGCATGCTGTTCACGCCTTTGGCCACGACTTTCAGCGCGTCAATATCCAGACCGGAATCGGTTTCATCGAGTACGGCCATTTTCGGCTCCAGAACCGCCATCTGGACGATCTCATTGCGCTTCTTCTCGCCGCCAGAAAAGCCTTCATTCACCGGACGGTTAAGGAATTTTTCGTCCATCTCCAGCAGGCGCATTCTGTCGCGCAGCAGGGGAAGAAAGTCCATGGCATCGAGCTCTTCCTGGCCGCGATACTTGCGTACCGCGTTCAGCGCAGCCCGCAGAAAGTAAGCGTTGCTGATGCCGGGAATTTCCACCGGGTACTGGAACGCGAGAAACAGTCCTTCGCAGGCGGCCTCTTCCGGCTTCATTTCCAGCAGGTCTTTGCCGTTGAAGGTGATCTGGCCGCGCGTGACTTCATAACTTTCGCGACGCGCCAGCACTCCGGCCAGCGTGCTCTTGCCTGAGCCGTTGGGGCCCATGATGGAGTGCACCTCGCCGGGATTGATGGTCAGGTCAATGCCCTTCAGGATCTCTACGCCGTTCACGCTGGCGTGCAGGTTTTTGATTTCCAGGAGACTCATTCGTTTATCCAACACTCCCCTCAAGACTGATGCTGAGCAGCTTTTGCGCTTCCACGGCAAATTCCATAGGCAGCTCGCGGAAGACGGCCTTGCAGAAGCCGTTGATGATCATGCTGACGGCCTCTTCCTTGGGGATGCCGCGCTGCTGCAGGTAAAAAATCTGGTCTTCGCCGATCTTGGAAGTCGACGCCTCATGCTCCATGCGGGCGGTTGAGTTCTTCACTTCGATATACGGGAACGTGTGCGCGCCGCATTTATCGCCGATCAGCAGCGAATCGCACTGCGTGTAATTGCGCGCGCCTTTGGCGCCCTTGAGGATCTTGACGCCGCCGCGATACGTATTCTGCCCGTGGCCGGCGGAAATGCCCTTCGACACGATAGTGCTCCGCGTGTTCTTGCCAATGTGGATCATCTTTGTTCCCGTATCGGCCTGCTGATAATTGTTGGTCAGCGCCACGGAGTAAAACTCGCCCACCGAGTTGTCGCCCTGCAAAATGCAGGAAGGATACTTCCATGTGATCGCCGAGCCGGTTTCCACCTGCGTCCAGGAAATTTTGGAGTTTTTGCCCAGGCACTTGCCGCGCTTGGTGACGAAGTTGTAGATCCCGCCCTTGCCTTCCTTGTCGCCGGGATACCAGTTCTGCACGGTGGAGTACTTGATGGTCGCATTGTCGTGCGCGATCAACTCGACGACGGCGGCGTGAAGCTGGTTCTCATCGCGCACCGGCGCGGTGCAGCCTTCCAGATAGCTGACGTAGGCGCCTTCATCGGCGATGATCAGCGTGCGTTCGAATTGTCCGGTATTCTGTGCATTAATGCGGAAATAAGTTGAGAGCTCCATCGGACAACGCACGCCCTTGGGCACGTAACAGAACGAGCCGTCACTGAATACGGCGGAGTTCAGCGCGGCAAAGAAATTGTCCGTATAAGGGACGACTGAACCGAGATACTTCTTCACCAGATCAGGATGGTTCTTCACCGCCTCAGAAAACGAACAGAAGATCACGCCCGCCTCGGCCAGCTTGGCCTTGAACGTAGTTGCGACAGAGACGCTGTCAAACACGGCGTCTACGGCAACGCCCGCGAGCAGCTTCTGCTCGTGCAGCGGGATGCCCAGCTTCGCGTATGTCTCGAGGATCTCAGGATCCACTTCCTCCAGGCTCTTGAGCTCCTTTTTCTGCTTGGGAGCGGAGTAATAAGAGATGGCCTGATAATCGATCGGCGCATAATGCACGTTGGCCCACTTGGGCTCAGCTTCTTTCGCCTGCAGGGAGGCCCAGTATCGGTAGGCCTTCAGCCGCCACTCCAGCATGAAGTCCGGCTCGCCTTTCTTCAGGGCGATGGCGCGGATGATGTCTTCGCTGAGCCCGGGCGGCAAACGGTCTTCTTCAACTGAGGTAACAAAGCCCCACTTGTATTCCTGCTTTGTCAGGTCCTGAATCTGGTCAACTGAGCTCATTTCACTCCTTAAGCAATTCCCGTTGGCGCAATGGAAACAAATTTTTCGCGGCGTTCATGCTGCGGCATCTGCTGGTTGAGGTCGGCCAGCATCACGTGCTCCAGCGCGTCGCGCAGCGCATCGCCGATGATCTGCGAATTAATTTTGATCGAACATGACCGCTCCATGTCGCACAACCCGGGAAGGACGCTGCACTCGGTAAAGCCGATCGGCCCTTCCAAAGCGAGGATGATGTCAGCGACGGAAATGGTTGTGGCCGGCCGGGCCAGGTTGTAGCCGCCTTTCACACCGCGATGCGAACTGAGCAATCCGGAGTCAGAGAGCTGACGCAGCAGCTTGCCCACGGTCGGAAGCGGCAGCCGTGTGGCCTTGGCCAGGCTTCTGGCCGTGTGCGGAGTTTCTTCCGTGCTCCGCGCCACGTGCGCCATCAGCACAATGCCGTAGTCGGTCAATTTGTTGAGTCGAAACATTGTGAACCCCCGCTTTCGAAGACGGGAACAAAACAATACTGTTCTGGTATTAATTTTACTTGACCAGGCTCCGATAAACAAGACCGGATCAGTACGGTTTAGCTGTGCAGAGAATCCTCAAGGCTGCGGCATCCAACGCCGGGAAGAAGGCGAATCGCCGGGTCTCGCCACTGGATTCAGATTAGAAAATTTAATCTGGGCTTAATCGGGTAAAGGCCCTACAGGCAGTCTCATTACATGCAACCGACTGGCATCGGATTTTTCCGGAGGTGACACGATGCTGAAGCTGCTCAACACACTTTTTCAATGCCGCCATAAGCGATGCACTTTCCCCATCTCGCGCAAACCGGGAGAGAGGCGCTCAGGGACGGCCGCCGTCACTGGAACCTATTACGTGTGCCTGGACTGTGGGACCGAGTTCGCTTATGACTGGCAGGCGATGGAGGTCGTCGAAACGCAACGGAGCGGGATCAAAGCGTCCAGGTTCGTGGAGGAGAAGATCGCATCCAGGGCGAGCTGAGCCGTCACATCAATTTTTCCAAATACGCAAGCCCGCCGAAGGCAGGCTTGTCTGGCATTGGGGGCATTCAATCACGGTCTGGCCGAAGCTGTTTTTGCGGTTTTGAGAGTAATCAGACCGGGCACATCGCCTCCGTTGGGATCCACGGCATGCGCCCAGACGCGGTCAAAGATTTCCTTTAATTCCGGATATTGCGTTACCAGCGCCGTGGCCAGACTTCGCGCGTCGGCCTGCGTGGCATTGAAATCCGCTGTGCTGGGAACAGAGTACTTGATGGAAAGATCAAAGCTGTTGTCCAGGCGCAGCACGCTCATATCAGTAATGGTGTAGGTCTTGCCATTGGCGGTATATGTCACGGATTTGCCACCGGCAGGTACGTCCTTGGGCAGAATGGCATCTGACTCGCGCGTGATCTTGCTCAGCAGCCGCGTATCCATGAAGTCTACCGGAGCAAGCAGGTCCCATGACGTTACGTAATAGAACCAGGCATTGTGGTTCTGGCCCTTGCTTTTGAACTGGCGCGCCTGCTCGAGATACCAGATGCCGTCATGTCCCTGAGCTGACTCAGGACGAATGCGAAAATCAGCAATCTTCCAGCCGCCCAGGTCCTGAAAGACGGTGCTCAAGACGTAAGGCCCCTGGGGCCCTACAAAATCCTGAAACACCACACCATACTTGCCTGCCGGCAGATTGGGTATGTCGAACTCTGCGCCGCTGGCCGCCATGCCGTTGGCGCCGAACACGCCGCAGTAGAACCGGCCGTCCGGACTCGGAGTGGCGCCGGTGTCCAGCAAGAACGACGTCCTGATCTGCGAAGTTGCACCCTCGAATGCCGGCCTGTTGCCAGTGACCGCCGAGGCGATACCATTGAAGTTGGCCTGCAAAGAAGGAATGGTGTTGCTGCGCAGGCTGGCTACATCTCCGCGGCCGGCCTGTTCGAAGGCCTGCCTGGCAGCAGTGTCCAGCGCCGTCCGTGTCTGCTCGGACATTTCATCACGGGTCTGGCAGGACTGCGCGAGTGCGGGAAGCCCGGCGAGCAAAAGCGCCGATGGCAGGATAAAATTCAGAATCTTAAGTTTCATAACCTTTTGGCGAAGTGGACACGCGATAAAGCGACTACTCTGGCACTCTTCTAAGATGCTCCGCATTAGAAACCAGATGCACTGTCGAACCACTCCAGCCTTCCCATAATCATACCCCTGAAGATAGTCTGCACGATGCCCGCCGGCAAACAAGGAATCCGTGACGTTCGCTGAATGACCGCTCCCGGCTACGCATTTCTACCTAGATCCTGTGGGCGGAGACAATCAGCCAATCCGAAGTAACACGAAAATAACACCAGCAAATATCGTTTCCTCCACCGTTCTAAGCATGCGCGGAGTAAAATCAGTTAAGATCGAAAGAGCACGGCGAACATCATGGCTCGGTTTTCCCTGACAATCTGCGGCTTCTGCATGCTGTTCGGCCTCACGGCCGCAGGGCAGCAGAACTCTGCTCAAATTCATACCGGTGTTGGCGGCGCCGGCCAGCCGAATCATTATCCGGCTTACCGGACACAAGTGGTGCCGCGGTCGCCTGCAGGTGCGGTCAGACAGTACCCGCCGAGAACTTACCCGCGCAGGCCATCGCCGGCCGTAACGGCGCAACGACCGGTCTATATGCCCCGGACAGCGGTTGCACCAAAATCGGTTGCGCCCAAAAAAGATCCGCGCATGGCAGGCACACCCACCGGGCCGCTGGCATCCCCGATGGGGCCGCCGTTTCCTGAGCCCGAAATTCCCAAACCCATGCGTCCGGCAGATATGCCTCCGGTGCCGCCGCAGGTTTCATTCCGCGATGGACTGCTCACCGTGCATGCCATCAACTCCACCATGAGCAGCCTGTTGAGCGCGATCCGGGAAAAAACCGGGATCGAGTTCGATGGCGCGGAGAACTCTTCTGAACGGGTGGCCGTAAGCCTGGGCCCTGCAACAGAAGGCGACGTCATGGCCGGGATTTTCGCCGGCTCAAGCTTTGACTACGTGGTCCTGGGCCGGCCCGACAGCCCGGACATCGTCCAGCGCGTGATCCTCACGCCGAAAGGCAAGGCCCCCGCCAATGGAGCCTTCGCCGGCGTCAATCAACCACTCCGGCAGCCTCAGGCCCAACCCCAGCAGGAAAACGACGACCAGGATGCCGCCGACGACTCAAGTCTCGACAACAGTGATCCCGATCCTCAGGATACGGCAAACCAGCCACCGCCGCCTCCAACCCAGCCGCCGGTAGCCCAGAACCAGGACCAGAACAACGGCCCCAAGACGCCGGAACAATTGCTGCAGGAACTCAAACAGATGCAACTCCGGCAACAACAGCAGCAGGGACTGCCTCCGCCTAATCCAAACTCGGTTCCGCGCAAGATCGCTCCGCCACGGTAGACGGGCAATACAGTAGCTGGTGAACCCGGCCACGGCACAGGCCGGAATTATGCAGGCGTGCGCATTTCGTCCGCAGGCTCAACGGAAATCTGATAGCCAATGCCTCGCGTTGTATGGATCAGGGGCCTGCCGAATCCATCATCAACCTTGGTGCGCAGATATTTGATATAGACATCGACGATGTTAGTGAGCCCTTCAAATCCCAGGTTCCATACGTGTTCCACGATCATGCTCCGCGTGACGGTGCGGCCGGCGTTGCGCATCATATATTCGAGCACTGCATACTCGCGTTGCGTCAGCTTGATGGTCTTGCCGCCGCGCGTGACGATGCGGCGGAGCCGGTCGAGTTCCAGATCATCGACGCTGAGCTTGTCAAGCAGTTCCTGGGGACGGCGCAGGAGGGCATGGACGCGGGCGCGCAGTTCCTCGAATGAAAACGGTTTGGCAAGAAAATCGTCGGCTCCGGACTCCAACGCCTTGACCCGGTCAGAAATTTCGTGGTGGGCGCTTAGAAACAGGACGCGCGCCGGCGATCCGGCCCTGCGCAATTTACGCAACACCGTCATGCCGTCGAGCCTGGGAAGGATCCAGTCAAGAACCACCAGGTCATAATCAACCTCCGTGGCCAGTTGCAGCCCTTCTTCGCCGTCGGAGGCCAGATCAACAGCGAAGCGGTCTGCCTCCAAACCTTTCACCAGGGTTCGGGCTGATTTCGGGTCATCTTCAACTACCAGAATCCGCACACTGCACCTCCGGTCCGCTTTTAGCCATCGCTGCGGCACACGAGCACGCTCAACGCGCGACAATATATTTGTGGAACCGTAGTGGGGCCTGGGATCGGGAAGTTGGCGCAACGGGCCCGAAGGGCATTGCTTCCCTTGTACGCAAATTTCTCATTAAAACGTCGGAGTGTCCGTGATCCATGTCACGTTCCGGATGTGACCTAGTCACATCTGGAGGTTGTGGCGAGAAGAACAACAGGCCGCAAAGCAAGACAGGCGCTGTTTACCCGGGGTGGGGAGGATGGTTCCGGGATGATTTGACGCGAACGGTCTCGCCCGCCAGCGCTGAACCGGCTGCAAGGGCAAGAAATCGCACTTTGCCATCGGCCACAAGCCGGCCGGCGGCATCTGTCACCTCAGCCGCCCAGACCTGCGTCCTGCGCCCGCGCATCAGCGGCCGGGCAGCCACGCGCAGCCTGCCTTCGCGCACGGCGTTGAGGAATGAGGTATGGTTTTCCAATCCGACGACAGACTGGTTGTTGTTCTGTCCTGCCCAGAGCGCCGCGGCAACCGATGTCACGGTTTCGATGATGCCGGAGTAGACCCCGCCGTGAACAATGCCGTATGCCTGCAGATGACACGGCGCGACGTCCAACTCAGCAATCACCTCGTCGGGTGTGGCGCGCAGAAAATGGAGGCCCATGGCGGAATTCCATCCGTCGCGCCGCTCATTCAGCGCAGCGGAGTAATCCCCATCCGCGGAGGCGAAGAGGCGATGCGAAGGTTCGAGTGCGTCCTTCTGTTCCGGCATGTTCCTGAAGGTACTTTGTCCGGCAGGAGAAGGCAAGCGGGCATCACTGCGGACTCTTTTTTTGCTGACCCAGAAAGAGCCACAGCTAGAATGGAGAGACGCCGAGAGCGCGATGCGCCAGGAGAAGCACGATGCCAGGAAAAGCAAGTCTGCCCCGACAACCGGCAACTATAGGCCGTTTTGAGATTGAGCGCGACGGCCATACGGCGTTCCTCGAATACATGCTCTCCGGCAACGTGCTGCAATTGATCCACACCGAAGTGCCGGTTGCCCTGCGGGAAAAGGGAATTGCATCCGAGCTGGCGAAATCGGCCCTGGAATGGGCGCGGCAGAATGGCAAAAAAGTGGACGTGATCTGCGAGGTCGTGGCAGGTTATGTCAAAAGACATCCCGAGTACAGGGACCTTGTGCTCTCCTGAGTTTGCCCCATGATAAGAGCCGCCCGGGATTCCGTTATTTGGATCTGGCCGGCGAGTTCTGCAGCCACGCCTTGCGGATGTCATCCGCCTCAGAGTCGAGGCTGGGTTTCGGTGCTGTGCCGGATGGTTTGGGCAGGGTGCTTGCGAGTCTATCGTAGATCGGCTGGCCGGAGGATTTGGTTTTGGTAGGCATCGCGTTTTTAGATGCGAGTTTCTCCCCTGGCGATTGCGAGATTTGTTGCGGCGTACTCGGGTGAATCGGCCACGAGGTTACGCTGCTTGTGATCATTCTGATTGTGGGGCGGAAGCTCCCGGCAGGCCCGGAAGCCTTAACGAGACTTGAATTGCAGGCTGCCAAATCGGCAATACCTTCGAAACCGTTGCTGCGAGCCAGAATCAGAGGACACGCGCCAATTTGCGCCACCTGCAACGGCATTCCGTTGAAAAGATTCGCAAAACATGTGAGCGGCCTCTCCGGATGTGACGCGCGTCACTTCTGCATTGCCGTCCCCCGGGTATGATCTTTGCGGTTTCTGCTACAAAGGTGTTCACTCGGCTGCACAGCAGAAGGGGATTCCAACTTTGAGAAGAGCCATCCTGACGGCCCGGTTTGCTTCGGCGGAACGGAAAGAAGCAGAAGAGATCCGTCGGGAAAGCGGCTTCATTGCCCAGGCGCCTCACGTCATCGCACTGCTCGAAAGCTTTCCTGTACCGGCCATGATCCTGAACAGCAATCGGCAAATTGTTGCCGTCAATCAGAGGCTTACGGAGTGGCTTGGCCGTCCTGCGGAAGAGGTCCTCGGGTTGCGGCCGGGTGAAGCATTCAACTGCGTTCACAGCCGGGAAGAGCCAGGTGGCTGCGGCACGTCAGTTTTTTGCCGCATGTGCGGCGCTCTCAAAGCCATTCTGGGATCCTGGAGTGATCGCGTGCCCAGCATGCAGGAGTGCAGGCTCACCTGCCATGCACCGCACGGCTGGCAGGCGCTGGATTTGCGCGTGCTGGCGGCCCCGCTGTGGATCGGGGGCAGGCAATTCAACGTGGTGTCCGTCATGGACATCACCGACGAAAAGCGGCGCATGGTGCTGGAGCAGATGTTCTTCCACGATGTGCTCAACTCGGCGACCGGCATTCGCGGTTTGCTCGATCTTCTGCCCGAACCCTCCGGCGCGGAAGCTGAAAGAATGATTAGGCTCGCGCGCGAGCTGTCCACGCAGCTGGTGGAGGAAATCAGGACAGGTCAGGATCTTGGCGCCGCGGAACGCGGTGAACTGCAAACCACCTTTCGTTTGTTGCCGGTGGGGCCCTTCCTGGACCGGATATGCGCTCTCTATCGCCACATACCTGCCTGCAGCGGGAAAACGCTTGACTACACGTGCAGTCCTGAGCCGGCCAGCATCATCAGTGATGAGCCACTGCTGGGACGCGTGCTCGGCAACCTGATCAAGAATGCGCTGGAAGCTTCGTCACCGGGAGAGGCCGTTACGGTCCGTTTTGATGGTGCGGGCGGGGCAAGATTTTCTGTCCACAATGAGAGCGTGATGGCAGATGCGGTGAAGCTGCAGGTCTTTCAGCGGTCTTTCAGCACCAGGGCTGCCCACGGAAGGGGCGTCGGCACTTACAGCGTGAAGATGCTCGTTGAAAGGTATTTGCAGGGCGAGGTTGCGTTCCGCTCTGAACCCGGTGAAGGCACGACTTTCACGGTGAAGCTGCCCCAGGTTCCGGCCGCGCAGCGGGCAGCGAGCGCTTGAGTTCCCAGGAGTGCGGCTAAAGATCCCGCGCTCAATTCATGTTTCGGGAGGGCTGCACACCGCCTCTCTCTTGCCTGCCAGTGGCGGTGCCATCCACTTCCACACAAGAATGCGAGTACAATCCTCTGCGGTAACGCTTATGGCTCACGTACTGCGCACAACTGACGACCGCTTCCAGCATCTACCCGGCTTCAATTTCGCGCCTCATTATGTTGACGATTTACCCGGCTATCAAGGCATTCGGATTCACTATGTCGATGAGGGGCCATCCACGGCAGGCGACGTGTTTCTGTGCCTGCACGGCGAGCCCACGTGGAGCTATCTCTATCGCAAGATGATTCCTGTGTTTGTGGCCGCCGGGCATCGTGCCGTGGCGCCCGACTTCATCGGCTTTGGGCGGTCAGACAAGCCGGCCGATGATTCCCTTTATACCTTCACCTTTCATCGCGAGATGCTGTTGCGCTTCATCGAGAAGCTCAATCTGCGCAACCTCACACTGGTGTGCCAGGATTGGGGAGGGCTGCTGGGACTCACGTTGCCGATGGCCTTCGCCCAGGAAACGCCGCCGCGCTTCAAGCGCCTGCTGATGATGAACACTGCGCTCGGGACCGGCGATATTCCTCTGGGCCAGGGATTCATCGAGTGGCGCGCCTATGTGGCGCAGAACCCTGATATGGATGTGGCCAAATTGATGGCGCGCGCCTGCCCGCAGTTGTCGCCGGAAGAGTGCGCTGCTTATGCGGCGCCCTTTCCCGATGCGCAGTACAAGGCCGGCGTGCGCCGGTTTCCCCAGATTGTGCCCGACCGCCCTGATGCCGATGGCGCCGCGCTCTCTCGCGAAGTTCGCGAGTGGCTGCGCACGCAATGGAACGGGCAGGCTTTCATGGCCGTGGGCATGAAAGACCCGGTGCTCGGCCCGCCGGCCATGGCCTATCTGCGCAAGCAGATTCGCAACTGTCCCGCTCCTCTGGAACTGCCGCAGGCGGGCCACTTCGTCCAGGAATGGGGTGACGAGGTGGCAGCGAAAGCGCTGGCGGCGTTCGGCGGTTAAGCGAGCAGGGGCGAGAGGCCCTTTTTCCCGATCGCCTGATTGCTTTCTGCTTCTACATACTGGTCTTTTCCAGGCTCACACTGCCGTTCACGGTGCGCAGATCGAGCTCGCGCCCGCCGCTGCCCACGCGTCCCTGCACATGGTGCGACATGAAGCTATTGGATGTAACCGGGAAGTCGGAGTGGAAGCTGCCGTTGACCGAGCGCACATCGACATCAGTATTCGCATTCGCGGGCAGGCCGACATGAATCGCGCCGTTGACGCTGGCGAGCCGCAGAGTGCCCGGCCAGTTCGCGTTGCCCATGGTGACGTCCAGGCCGCCATTCACTGACTCCGCCTCCGCCCAGGACTTTGTGGAAACTTTCACCGTGCCGTTCACCGTGCTGGCCTTCACCTGGCGGTCAAGGCTGCGTGCAGTTACGTTTCCGTTCACCGAATGCGCAGCAAACCGGTTCGCTGCGGGCACGCGGACCTGATAGCTGATGCGCGTATGGTCGTTGTTGTGGTGGCTCACGCTGTTCCCCCCGCAACTGTCGTGTCCGGGATAGGTTTCGCAGATGGTCACGCCGTTTTCGTCCTGATGCACCTGGAAATTTACCTGCTGGGCATAGGTCCCGGTAGCCTGGGCCGTGACTTGTACTTCGTTACCGGAAGCAGGATCGGCCTGGACGTTGCCGTTGATTGTCTTGACGGTCACGGTCTGGTCAGTGGCCAGTTTGCCATTCCAGTGAAAGTTCTTCGTATCCTGCTGTGCAAAAGCGGCTGCGGCGGAGAGCAAAGCAAGCACCAGAAAGCCACAACCGAAGCGCATGTACTGTTTCATGAGGGATCGTCTCCTTACAGTGAGATTTAGACGGACGGCCCAGCGCGGGGTGAGCGTATTTCCATGCTTTCCCGGGCAGTGACAAGGGCTTAAGAGAAGCTCGAACAGAGCTCCCCCCCGGCTTCACTCGCTTACCGTGCCGTTGCGCCGGGCCAGTTCGTTGACGCGTTCGGCCAATTCGCGCGGAGAGGTCGGCGAGATCTCCAGCCACGCATCGGCATCGTTCAAAATCCGGCCCTCGTAGGCGCTGAATAATTCCAGAATGCCCGCAGACGGGCAGTGTTTTCGTATCAGGGAGGCCAGGGCATGCTTCCTGGAGCGTGAAGCGCTCTGCCCAATGACCGCGACCGAGAATGCGTATGTTTCGCAGGCGGTGACAACTTCGAGTTCGTCCGTCGCCGCCACCACGGTATGGCCTGCGTCCTGCAGAATCAGGCTTCGCGTACCGTTCAAAACAGGATCACTTCCTGTACAGAGCACAAGAGCCACTGACGTTCCTCGCAGGCGAGTTTGGCCTGATGATCAAGCGAGATTGTGCGACTTCAAAGCCCCCGGCCGGAACGGCCAGCGTGCGCCGCAGCAGCCGCGGTTCTGTTCTCCTGGTCCCGCCCAATAAGTGCCGTTCAATTCCGGGTAGACGCTCCGCTGTGTGCCGGCGAAAGCGTCTTTTCAGTCGTTGTCGGATTGGCCGCAACGGATCGCGGCGCGGCGCTCGCCAGCGCAAGAATGGCTCCGGCGAACAGCAGCGTGTCGGCAAAGTAATTGATGCCCTCCACCTTGACTCCGATACCGGGTTCGGAAAGCGCCGTGATCATAACGGGCAAATAAATGACCAGGATCATCAGCAAGAGCCAGGCAGCGGCATAGCTTGCCACGGTCCGCGCTTTCTTCTTCAGCAGACTGCTGCCTGCGGCAAGCAGAAGAGCCGCACCCGTCACATAGTCAATGAGCGAGCGCCCCGGAATCCAGGTGGCCAACTGCTTCTTGAGTGGGACGCCGGGAAGCCCCGTCGAGTGCAAAAAATGCTCGATGCCAAAAACGATTAACGCTACGGTGACCAGTATGCGGCCCACCGTGACCAGAATCCTTTCACCTTGCCGGCGCGATGTGCCCATTGCCGTTCCCGCAACAATCCATCCGGCGCCGCCGAACGATGATTCGCGGAAGACGATCGTCCACGTAATTCTGGCGTGCAGGTGTGTCAGCGCGCTGGGAAGATAGAGCATGCCGACAAACAGAAACATCATGATGCCGAACAGAAGGCCGGACCAGCGCACCGCAATCCCCGTGGCGATGCTCAGCGAGGCGGCAATCAGCGCGCAGCCAACAAAATATACCCAGAACATTTGCCCGGGCATGTATGCCGGCACAATGTTCTTGACGAATTGCGGGCCGAAGAGGTGCAGCGCGCCGAACACGGCCAAAGGGACCGCGAGACACAAATTCCTCAAGGCCACGATCTTCTCCAGGCCGCGGGCCTCGGCTATGTCGCTCTTCGCGGCCCACCCTCCGATCAGGAAAAGCGCGGCGCCGGCGGAGCACATTCCGACCGCGGTAGAAGAGTCTCCGGAGAATGCGGCGAGAATCATTGAGTGCATGGATTTACCCAATTCCGTACAGAGCTCCAGATTCTACACGAACGCGCGCTTTCAAAAGCGCAGGCGGAGGGGACAGTTTTCCTGAAATTCCATTGCCGGCAGCAAGCTCGAAGGTCTTCCGCCAACAGTGAGGTGCGCGATGCTAAAAAGACGCGGCTCCGCCAAAGGCGTTTGACGGAGCCGGCCAGTCTGGGCGGGTCAGGCTACTTCCTGCGTTTCTTCCATGGCGATGGCACGCGGGAACAGAATGTTGTTTTCCAGGTGGATGTGCTGATGCAGGTCCGCCTCAAACTCGTTGAGCGCGGTGAACAGCGTGTTGTAGCTGAAGCAGGCGTCCGCGGGAGGAGTGTAGTCGCCTGTGAGCGAGCGCAGCGTTTTCAGTGCGTTGCCGGCCGACTCGTGCTCCATCTCCATCATCTGCACGGGATTGGCAATACTGCCAAAGGCGGACCGCGGGACAGGCCGGCCCGTGTCGCAGGCCTGCTCAAGCGACGTGACATAGGGGAACAACACCATCTCCTCTTTCATCATGTGGGAGATGAGTTCGGCCGATAGCTCTCCAAAGACCTGCTGGATTTCAAGCAGCTCAGCGTGGTTACGACCGTGCACGGATACCACTTTGGCCAGAAGCTTCTGCAGGCGCGGAATCTCCTGTTTCACATAGGCGTGATGGGTGTTGACGATATGCGCAACCAGGTCAGTCAGCGTTGCGCTTCGGAAATCCGGCAGATCGTGAACTGCGCCGGCGGGAGCGGTTCCCTGTTCCAGCGTCTGGAGCACATCTGCGACGGGGATCTTTGCCTGGGCGCAGGCATCTTCAAGCGATTTACCGCCCCCGCAGCAATAGTCAATGCCGAGCTTTTCGAAGATGCGGGTGGCGTTGGGGACTTCAGTCGCCAACTGGCGAACGGTCTGGGTTGCGGTAAGAGCCATGTCCAGCCTCCGGGAGATTTGGGGCTGGAGCTTCAAGAGCACTCAACCCTGAAGGCAAGGCTAGCGCGGGAGAAGGGAGCCGAGTATGACTTTTGTCACAGGACGAACAAAAGCGACCCTCACGCCGGCTTGCCCCTGGCAATATCGGCCACCACAGCCGCGGTAGCCCGAAGATAATCTGCCGGTGCAAGAATGATCTGCGTGCCGCGCATGCCGGCAGAAATGGAAATCGTGTCCCAGAGCTCGATGGTTTCGTCCGCGTAGACCGGAAAGGCCTTTTTCGCTCCAGGCACAGTCACTCCGCCGCGAATATAGCCGGTCAGCGGCTGCACCTCTTTGAGAGGCACAAGTTCGATTTTGCGATTGCCTGACGCCGCTGCCAGCGCTTTCAGATCAAGCTCGCTGTTTCCGGGAATCACGGCAAAGCACGGGCCGCTGCGGTCGCCCCGGGCAACCAGCGTCTTGAATACCTGTTCAGCGGGCATTCCGATTTTCGCAGCTACTGATTCCGCCGCCAGGTCTTCCGGGTCAACCGCGTACTCGCGCACTTCATAGCTGATGCCAAGTGTGTCCAGCAACCGCGCAGCATTGGTTTTCATGCGGTTACAAATGTCTCATAAACCGTTTGCACCCGATTGCTCCCGAAAATTTCAGATGCTTAAATCTGTCTGCGTTGAACAGAGATGGGAGAACTCACCCTGATCTGCGGTAGTCCCGCAATGAAGTCATTCGCTACAAAGCAGGGAGAAAGATCTGGTTGATGAATTACGAGCAGATCTATGTGACCTTCTGGCCAATATATATGACAGGAAGAGAAGCCGCTGAACTGTTCTAATCTAACAAACCTCTTTTTTCTACCGCATACCTGATGATCCTTGAGCGCCCAAAAGCTGAGGCTCTATCAGGATCGCAGGTGTTCGGCGGACAGGAATGCATTCTCTCCATGACCAGAAGAATAGCTTCCAGTGGACTCGCTGCAATAAACATACCGCAGGATGGGCAGTAAGCCTCGACCAGTCTCTTCCGGTTTTGAACGCGGGCTGGGGTCTGACTCGACAATTTCTACCCTTGTGCCTTTGTTCAGTAGAGCAGCAGATTGGATCGGAAATATACGTTGTGCCAAAATGGTAAAGTTAAGAAACGTAGAGTTAAAGGGTTCTTACTTACCTGCGCTTGCTCTTTTTGGGCGAGGTCTTTTTCGGCACAGTCTTCTTCGCTACAGCCTTCTTGACCGCTTTTCCTGTTGCCGGCTTTCCTGTTGCGCGCTTTCCTGCCGCAGGCTTTGAGGCGGCTGCTTTAGCGGGCGCCGGAGCGGACTTTTGTTTCCCGCCGGCGGCTTTCTGTGGAACAGCCTTTCTCTTTTCCTGATCTGTAGAGAGAGCGCTACCTGTCGGTGCAGGAGCTGTGGATTTCGTTGCCGGCATCGGCTTTCCCGCGGGCGAAACAGCGACTGTGCCAGAGGTGGCAGCGGTCGGCGCTGGTGCCGGTACTGCGGCCGCAAGGGCGCTCTTTGGTTTGCGTCCGCGCTTCTTGGGGCCGCCCGGCAAAGGCTGCCCATCCGGTCCAACAGCCGCCGCTTCTTTCTTTGCGGCGCGTCCGCGGCGCGGCGGAGGCGGGGGCGGAGGCGGCTCCGGCGGCGAATACGGCGTAAGAAATCTTACGATCTCGGTGTGCGAACGCAGCTTCCCATCCAACAGCAGGAGGAAAGCTTCATCCATGATC